>NZ_JAMYUM010000014.1:0-168860 GCF_040322975.1 Mesorhizobium sp. M0074 | reverse complement strand
CTCCGCTAAACACGGGGGCTGCGCGGCGGACACGCCGACGTCACCGCAATGCCACGCCATTTTGCAGAACTTGACGCACACAACTGTCTTGTGTTTGGAACGCAGCCACCGGCGCAACCGCACTGCAGTGTAACTGTCGAGTGCCCGGTATGCCTTGCTGGTGGTTCCTAACGAGAAGTGGTTCGCCCATCCGCGCAGCATCCGGTTTACCTTCGCTACCAACAATGTGGTCTCTTGCCATATACCCTTTCGGTCGGTCAGCGCGTGGATGTTCTCCACAGCGCGCCTGATGCTCTTCTTCGATGGCCGTTGCGTCAAGCGGGCCGCTGACGATCCTTTCCGGTCGATCTTCCAGAGAATAGGTGGAAGGGGATCTCGCCGTGTGATGGCGCTCGGGGTGCGGGCACTATAGCTCGGGCCAGAGTGACGCAAGCAAAAGCAGCACAATTCGAACGAATGCGAGATTCCAGACGAGCGAACGAACCAGCGGAACCCAGCTGCGTAGGGCGAGAGATAAACCAGCCTGGCTGAGAGCCCGCTCCCGCCCCTATCTTCCCGCCGACGTTCCCGGCATCGGCATGTTCATTGTGCTTCCCAGCCGTAGGGGGAAATGGCAGCCGAATGAATACGCCCCAACAAATGCCAGCGCTACCCGAATTCGAGGCCGATTCGAATCCTTACGTCCTTCATCTACGACTGCTCACAAGATTGTTAACAATCGGAAAAAGTTTTGTTGACAGGCAATTGATTTGAGCCTTCACTTACAAGAGTCCGCGTATCGGTCGAGTTCTGTCGCAACAATGCGCGGCCTCCAAAGGGGAAAGAACAATGATCAACAGACGTTCAATAATCACATCCGCGGCGCGCGGCGCCGTCTTCGCGCTAGCAATCATGGCCGGCGGTACAATCGCGGTGCACGCCGCCAACAAGGAACTCAAGATCGGCTTTGTCGGCGTGACGAGTGGCGCGGCCGCTGCGTGGGGCACATCCAACGTGCGCTCGATGCAGACGCGCGCCGCCTGGATCAACGAAACCGGCGGTGTGAAGATCGGTGACGAGACCTACGACATCAAAATCGTCACCTTCGACGACCAGAAGGACCCGAAGCGGGCGATCGCCGGCATGGAGAAGATGGCCCAGGAGGGCATCCACTATGTGGTCGGTCCGAATGTCGACGACGGCGCGGCGGCGGTGCGTCCCGTGGCTGAATCCAAGGGCATCATCTATTTTCCCTACGCATTCCCGAAGGAACTCTACACCCCGCCGGCGTCTAACGCCGTGCTCGGCATGATCGCCAACTACCAGTCAGCTCCGGCGATCTACAAATATCTCATGGAAAACAGGGGCGTGAAAAAAGTTGCCTTTGTCGCCGCCAACGAATCCGATCCGCTGAGCCAGCGGGATGGCGGTGTTGCCGCGGCAAAGGCGCTCGGGCTTGAGGTTGTGGCTGCCACGGACGTCTACCAAAACGATACCCGCGATTTCACGCCGGTACTGACGCCGATCGTTTTGCAAAAACCGGACCTGCTGGTGCTTTCGGGTGTCGCGCCCGGCAATGCGCCGCTGCTGATCCGCGCCGCGCGCGAGCTCGGCTACGAAGGTCTGATCTCCACCGAAACGGCGCAGGATGCCAAGGTGCTGGAAGAGGGCGCGGGCGAGTTGGCCAACGGCTTCATCTCAGTCGGCGGCGCATCGACGCCGGAAATCGCGTCCGACATGATGAAGGAGTTCGTCGACCGCTATACGAAAATGTTCGGCGAATACAATGACGAGTCCAACACCAAGGTCTACGCGCTTGAATACATCATCGAGACGCTGAAGGCGAACCCGGCCGCCATCGACAATGTCGAGGAGTTCAAGAAGACGATCGACACTTTCTCGGCGCCCAATCCCTACCTGAAGGACGATGCCAAGCTAACCTATGTCGGAATGACGTCGTTCGGCCAGAAGCGCCAGCTTTCGGTCCCGATGGTGGTCACCGAATACCGCGACGGCAAGTTCGAGACACTCTTCGTCGCCCAAGTCGATTGATGCAACTGCACTGAAGCGGATTGCCGCAGAGGCTCGTGCATTCGTCTTGAGCCTCTGAATGGCCGGGGAACCATCCTGATGGAACAAGTCATCGCCAACGGGCTCTATCTTGGCGCGCAATACGCCTTGATCGCGCTCGGTCTGACCCTGATCTTCGCGCTGATGAACGTGCTCAACTTTGCCCATGGGCAGATGTACGTTCTCGGCGGCTTCATCACCTACACCGTCTATGGCCAGCTCGGCATGCCTTTCGTCGTCGCGCTCGTTGCGTCCGGGATCACGCTGCTGGTCATTGGAGCGCTGGTCGAGAAATTCCTTTTCAGAACGGTGATCAAGCGAAGCGTGCGGGAGGAAAGTACGATGCTTCTCGCGGCGGCGGTCGCATTCTTCCTCGACGCCGTGATCCTCCTCCTGTTCGGTGAAAAGCAGCGCGGCGTGCCGAAGATCGTCAACGGCGTCTTCGTCTCCGACAGCCTCATAATGCCTTACGACCGGCTGCTGGTCGGCGCTCTTGCCATACTGTTCATCGCATCCTTCGTGCTTTTCATGCAGTACAGCAAGCCGGGACGCGCCATGCGGGCCCTGGCGCAGGACCGGGTCGCGGCGCAGCTTATGGGCGTCGAGGTCGACCGTTATTCGATGATCGGCTTTGCGCTTGGCGCCATGCTTGCCGGCATAGTCGGCGGGCTGCTGGTCGCAATCACCGGCGTCAATTCGGGCATCGGCGGGCCGATCTCGATCAAGGCGTTCTTGATGGTGATGATCGGCGGGGCCGGCGTCGTCAGCGGAGCAATCGCCGGCGGCTTCATCCTCGGCATGATGGAATCGGTCGGCCTGACAGTGCTACGCCACTATGGCGACGTTACCTATCTCGTCATCTTCGCCGCGCTGATGGTCTTCCTCAGCATCCGTCCGAACGGGCTCATGGGCAAGCCGTGGGGGTGATGGACATGAAGCGTACACGCAACATCCTCGGCGTCGCTGTCTTCCTGCTGGTCGTACTCATCGGCGTGCCCTGGCTGATCGAGGCGACCGGTCGGCTCGACCTCTACTATACGCTGACCTCGGTCGCGTTGCTCAGTATCGCCAGCGCCGGCGTATGGGTGACCTTCTACATCGGCCGCATCAATATCGGCCAGGGTGCCTTCGCGCTTATGGGCGGCTATGTTTCGGCTATCCTTGTCGTCCAGTATGGTGTGTCGTTCTGGCTGACACTGCCGCTGGCCGGGCTGTTCTGCGCCGCTGCAAGCGTGCTGATCGGACTGCCCATCCTCAGGCTCCGCGGCGTTTATTTCGCCATGGTCACACTGGTTTTGACCGAAGTAGCGCGGCTGCTGGCGCTGGCGCTGCCGATCACCAACGGTGCCAAGGGCATGGTGAGCATTCCGCTCCCCGGCGGCATTTCGATCGTCGGCCTGACCATCCTTCCCGATTTCGCGACGCTCGCCAATCCACGCCCGGCGTTCTATCTCGTCTCGGTGGTGCTGATGGTGCTGTGCTTTGCCGGGCTTTACCGCCTTGTCCATTCGCGCATCGGCAAGCTCTGCCAGTCGCTGCAGCAGAACGAGGAACTGGCCTCCTCGATCGGCGTCAACATCGCCTATCTGCGCGTCATCGCCTACGCCATCTCCTCGTTCCTCGGCGGTCTCGGCGGGGCGATGTTCGTCGCCATCTCGCAGTCGATCTATCCGTCCAGCTTCACCGTCACGGACTCGGTGAATTTCATGCTGAACTGCTTCCTCGGCGGGCTCAGCTATGTCTTCGGGCCGATGATCGGCACCTTCGTGCTCTATTTCGGCTGGGATTTCCTGTTCGAGACCGGCGAGTTCCAGTTGCTGATCTTCTCGTCGGTGCTGATCGCGCTGATGTTGTTCCTTCCCAACGGCCTGCTCAGCCTCCGGCTGTTCGGCAAGAAGCAGGGCTAGGACCATGACCGAGCTTCTCCAGATCAAGGCAGTGACCAAACGCTTCGGCGGGCTGGTCGCGGTCAACAATGTTTCCTTCGCCGTCCGCGAACGCGAAATCCTCTCCGTGATCGGTCCCAACGGCGCCGGCAAATCAACGCTGTTCAAGCTGATTTCCTCTTTCCTCAGTCCGACCTCGGGCGAGGTGCTGTTTGGCGGACAGCGGATTTCAGGCCTGGCGCCGCATATCGTCGCCCGGAAGGGCGTCGTCCGCACATTCCAGGAGACGACGATCTTCAAGGGCATGACCGTGCGCGACAACGTCATCATCGCACATCACCTGCGTTCCAATGCCACCCTTGCCGGCTTCTATCTCGGCACGACTACAGCGCGGCGCGACGAGGCCGAATTCGGGCGATCCGCCGACGAGATCATCGACTTCCTCGATCTCGGCGCGCAACGGCATGAGATCGCGAGCACGCTGCCGCACGGGCATCTGCGCGCGCTGGGGATTGCCATCGGCCTCGCCACCAACCCGACCGTGCTCCTGCTCGACGAACCCTTTGCCGGCATGAACCACGACGAAACCGTGCGTGCGGTGAAAATGGTGCGCGGCGTCCGCAAACGCGGCGTGACCGTGCTACTCGTCGAGCACGACATGCCCGCCGTGATGAACATTTCCGACCGTATCGTCGTCCTGAACTTCGGCGTCAAAATCGCCGAGGGAACGCCGAAAGAAATCCAGGAGAACGAAAAGGTCATCGAAGCCTATCTCGGCGCCGAAGACGAGACGATCGGATTTTAGCCATGAGCGAACTGCTGAGCGTCTCCAATGTCGAACTCTACTACGACCACGTCTATGCGCTGAAGGGCGTGTCGCTCAACGTCAACGAGGGCGAGACGGTAGCGCTGATCGGCGCAAACGGCGCGGGCAAATCGTCAATCCTGCGCGCCATCACCGGCCTGAAAAAAGTCCGCAGCGGCGAGATCCATTTCCAGGGCCGCCGCATCGACAAAACGCGGCCGGACGAGCTGGTCAGGATGGGCATCGCCATGGTGCCGGAGGGCCGGCGCGTCTTTTCCTACATGACCGTGCGCGACAATCTGATGATGGGCGCATTCACCCGCACCGACAAGGCCGACATCGCCAGGACGCTGGACATGGTGCTCGGGCGTTTTCCGCGCCTGAAGGAACGCTATTCGCAGACGGCGGGCACGATGAGCGGCGGCGAACAGCAGATGCTGGTGATCGGGCGGGCGCTGATGGCCAAGCCGAAGCTGCTCTTGCTCGACGAACCCTCGCTCGGCGTCGCGCCGAAGCTCGTGCAGGACATCGCCCGCTCGATCGTCGCGATCAACCGCGACGAAAAGGTCAGCGTGCTGCTGGTCGAGCAGAATTCGCGCATGGCGCTGCGCATCTCGCAGCGCGCCTACGCACTGACGACCGGAACGATCGCGCTGGCCGGATATTCGGCTGAGCTGCTTGGCGACGACCGGGTCAAGAAACTCTATCTCGGCGGCGAAATATGAAGGCGCAAATGGACATACTCGTCGTCAATCCCAACACCACCGCGTCCATGACCGAGAAGATCGGCAAGGCGGCACGCGGCGCGGCTTCGGCCGGCACCAGGATCATCGCGGCCAATCCGAAGGATGGGCCGCCGAGCATAGAAGGCTATTTCGACGAGGTCTTCGCCATCCCGGGAATGATCGGCGAGATCCAAAAACATCCGGCGGCGAGCGCCTGCGTCATCGCCTGCTTCGACGACACCGGCCTAGACGCGGCGCGCTGCGTCGGGGAGATGCCGGTGGTCGGCATCGGCGAAGCGGCGTTTCACATGGCGAGCCTGATTGCCGGCAGGTTCAGCGTCGTGACGACGCTGTCGCGTTCGGTGCCGGCGATTGAGCACAATCTGGTGCGCTACGGCCTCGCCAGCCGCTGCGCCAGGGTGCGAGCAAGCGACGTTCCCGTTCTGGAGCTCGAAGTGCTTGGCTCCAACGCCCGCCATCGAATTTCTGAGGAGATCGAGTGCGCCGTCCGCGACGACGGGGCCGAAGCGATTGTGCTGGGATGCGCCGGCATGGCCGATCTCGCCGCTGCGCTCAGCCGCGAACATAGCCTTCCCGTGCTCGACGGCGTCGCCTGCGCAGTAAAACTCTGCGAGAGCCTCGTCGGCCTTGGCCTGTCGACTTCGAAGCGCGGCGGCTATCAGGTTCCACTCGAAAAATCCTTCACCGGAATCTTTGCGTCCTTTTCGCCCTCCGGCCGTGTATCCTGATGCGTGCAAATTTGTTGACATTCCCGCACAGGATGTTCGATGTCCGGCCTGAAACGCGGTGTTCGCGCCGCTATGCGATCCGGCCGCCAGGACAATGAGACGATGGACCTGCTTGGACCAAAGACACGGGATGACGGCAAACCGGCGATGCGCTGGTTTCCGGTCTATGCCGGCCTGCGCGACGCCATCGTCAGCCACCGCCTCGCACCGGGTACAAAACTGCCCGAGGACGAACTCGCCTCGATCTATTCGGTGAGCCGCGCGGTGATACGCGCGGCGCTGCAGGCGCTGTCGCATGACCGCTTGGCCCGGCTCGAGCCGAACCGCGGTGCGTTCGTCGCCCAGCCGACCAAGCAGGAAGCGCGCGAGGTGTTCGAAGCGCGGGCGCTGATCGAGCCCAAGGTCGCGGCGCTTGCCGCCGACGTGGCAAAGCCGGCCGAGATCGCGCAACTGCGGCTTCATCTCGAAAAAGAGCACGAGGCCCTGCATGCCGGCCGCGACAGCGACGCCATTATGCTGTCGGCAAAATTCCATGTCGGCATCGCCGAAATCGCCGGCCATTCGATCCTAACCGGCTTCGTCAAAGACCTGCTGTCGCGGTCGTCGCTGATCATCGCGCTCTACTGGCGCCGCCGCGACACCACCTGCGAAAGCCAGGCCCATCACGCCCTTGTCGATGCCATCGAAAAACATGACGCAAAAGACGCGTCCGACCTGATGCGAAGCCATCTCATCGACCTGCTATCGGGCCTTGATCTGACGCTTGGCGAGAAGAAGCCCGACAGCCTGTCGGACATCTTGCGCTGATCTGCGCTGTCAAATCTTTCGCGGGAGTTCGCCTATGTCCGCGCCATGCTGGGCGTGATTGAAGGCATAGCTTCGGTCCATGACTACTACTGCTTGTTCGTTCCTGCCGTCATAATGGTAGCGCTCGTAGAGTCCCGCGGCGCTGCCCTCCGGCTGCCACTGCTCCTGCTGGGCCATAGAGTCAAATCAGTCCCTCCCGCACAACGAGCCGGTCGGGCAACGCGCCCGATCAGAGCTTGAAGCAATCATAAAGCGCGTGTTGGTCGCTCAAGCCGACCCGGTGAAACGCGATGCGCTCGAGCGGGACATCTGCGCAATGGCAGCAGTTCGTGGTGGACGGCTCCATGTCGCTTCAGGTGGGCATGATAACGGCGACAGCGCGGAAATAGACATGTGAGGTGAAAGAAGCGCTTTGGCAACGTGCGAGTCGAGGTCAGCTGGGCAAGCATCCAGCGGGACGACATTGCGAATGACAATATGTGCCGATCCGGACTTTGTGTCTCTTTCTTAGGCGTCAGGAAATGGCGCAACCTCCTGGTTCAGGAACCGGAACATCTGGTACAGTCGAGGTGTGGCGCGGTGGCGGTAGGTTGAACATATTTGTTTGCCGCCCGTTTCGTCCGGCGGTGCCTTACTGGTCCTCCTGAATCGATCAAAGGCCACGGAACGCTACGGTCGTGCGATCCTTCTTTGGCCCTCACACCCTGACCTGATCACCCCCCCCAGCCGCCTCCCCCGCCTCCGCTCCCGCCGCTCCCGCCCGAAGGAGGAATGATGACAGGCGCAGGAACAGGCTCCTCTTCAACCGGTATAATCACTTTCTTGGCGGCCCTGGGTTTGGGAGCGGGCTTGACGACCTTTGGCGGAGGAACCCTGCGAACGACCTTCGGCGGGGGCGTGCCGACCAGCGCCGTCGGTTCAAATTTGGGTGTCAGAGAATTGCAGCCCATGAGGCCCGCCAGGACGCCGGATAGCGTTGTTCCGATGATTGCTCGCTTCAATGCCCTTTCCACCATTGCCTCCTCCTTGATCAAAACAAGTCCCGACGCGGATTGGCTTCTTCCCAGACTCGTCTGGCCGCGCGAACCAGTTGAGTGTCGAGTGAACCGGACCCGGGGATCTTCGATTTCAGTTCCTGGCGCAGCTGCTTCAGCGCCGCCGTTTTCGGCTTCGGTCCGAATTTTGCCAGCGTCCTTTGGGCATCCGGCAGTTCCTTGCGCAGGTCGAGCGCAACCGCAAACGCAAGGAAACGCACTGCAATGGCCTGATCGGCCTTGTCGCCCTTTTGCAATTCGAGGGCCGCGCGATCGTAAGCTGCGAACTGATCGCCCCGCGCGATCCCAATTTCGAACAATCTTTGCGCTTCCGCTAGGTTCCGTTCCACGTCGACACCGTCCCGATACATGCGTGCGAGGCTGCCCGGAGCGTAGGGCTGGCCGAGATCGATTGCCTTCTGAAAAAGCGCCAGCGCCTCTTTCGGGTCCTTCTGAACGCCCTGCCCAGACAAGTAATTGCGGCCGAGCAGGTTCATCGAATACATGTCCTGCCGCTGGACGCCGGCCTCCAGGAAGGCAACGGCGCGGGCCGGATCGGCGGTCACGCCGTTGCGGCCCTCGGTGAAAATTGCGGCAAGATCGTTCATTGCATAGGTGTGCCCCATCGCCGCTGCCTTGAGCAGCAGGTCCAAACCCTTGCTGGTATCAGGTTTGACGCCATACCCATTGAACAAGGCGCGACCCCACGACGTCATGCCATAGGGATCCCCCTTGTCGGACGCCGCCGCGTAAAGCGCGTTGGCCTGTGCGCGGTCGACGGCCATTCCGGTTCCGGTCGCATACATGTAGCCGAGCTCGAACACGGCACGGACGTGTCCCTTCTTGGCGGCTTCCTCGATGGCTGTCCTGCCCTCCTGGACCTTGCCTGCCGCAAGGAGCGCGCGTCCCAGTTCATAGCGAAAGCGCGCGACATCGGGATAAGCCTTGACCGCGGCTTCGCAAACCTCCACCGCGCTGGCGCCAATTTCATTTGGGAGCAGGCCGGGGACGACGCCTTGCAGGTCGAGAGGCTCGCCGGCTGCCGTATCGCACGGATCCACTGTTGGCGATAATTTCATTGTGGCGGGCTTGGATGATCTGCTGTCCGCCCGGATTTCGAAGCCAACCTCGACCGTGGCTTCGGCGCCGATCTGGGGTTCGTAGCGCAGCCGGTCGACTTCACCGGACCTCAGGCTCGAGTCGGGCGCCAAGGTTCGATCGGGCAGCGAGAGCGTTCCCGTTGCCGGATAACCCGAAACTTTCAGGCTGACCGCGGGATCATCGGTCGGGAAGTCCAGGTTCAGCGCAACCGGACCGACGCCCACGGGAACATCGATGTCGCGGTTTTCGATCGCCTCGGCCGCACCGGCGATATGGATGCCACGCTCCAGCACCTGTTCCTTCTGCTCGGCTTCGAGCGAGGCCATGATCTGTTCGCCTTGCGCACCTTCGCCGCTCTTGACCCGAAATACCACGATGCCCTGGGTTTGGCCGCCCCAGTTGTCGTGCGTGGCATAGGCCAGCATATCCACCTCTTCCTGTGCAGCGACACCCTTGGGAACATCCATCTGCAGACGCGGCAAATCCTTGCCTTGGATCGGCACGCCCACCTCGACAGGCTTGCCGTCCAGCATCAAACGCCCCAGGGCGGGCGGTCTTTCGATGCTCAGGGTAATCGTACCGCCATCGACATCGACCGGTTCAGGCAGCCCCAAGTCGACGGGTCCGACTCCTGACAGCACGACCTTCTCCAGTACGGGCGGCAGCGAGGGGCGATTGCTGCGGCGCATTAGCACGACCTCGTCGATCAGCGACGAGTTCTCCCAGGGAACCTGGAGGCCGTTTGTGGCTTCCACCACATCGCGGCGCACCGCCGCCATTACGGTGCGGATCTCCTGATTCGGGGCCAGCGCGCGACGGGAAAACGCTGCCGAAAACGGGCTGAGTTCGCCGGCGCCGTCATAAGCCGCCGCCCCGGGTTCGGTGGCAAAGGCAATCAGGGTATTGAGCGAGCTTCTCACCTGTGCGAGCCCGGTATTGCCGGCGGTAATGAGCTGGTCTCTCAGCCAGTAATTCTTGCGTGGGAACGGATTGTTGCGGCAGGCATCGAGGATGATCACCTGGATCTTCGATTTCGAACGCAACTGTTCCAGCACATCGTTGAGTTTGACGGTCTGGACTTCGATGTCTGCCGCCTGCTTCAAGGAGGCATCGACCGGGATCAGGAAGTTTTCGCCGCCGATCTGGAAGCCGTGACCGGAATAGTAGACCACGGCTAGGTCGGCGCCGTCGACCGCGGCCAGATAGTTGCGAAACTGCTCCTCGAACTGCAGCTTGGTCAGATCGCTTGCGACGAAGACCTCAAAACCGGCCAGTCGAAACGTTTTGGATACGTCCTCGGCATCCCTGGCCGGGTTCTTGAGAGCGGGGAATTGTCGGTAGTCCGAATTGCCGATGACAAAAGCGACCCTTCGGTCGGCGCAAGCGTCAAAGGTGATGAAGCTCGCGAGGAGGAAGGCTGCGACGATTCCGCAAAGTCGGAGCATGGCAATTCCCTTGAACGCTATTGCCTCGCCCACAAGAACACGGCATGTGCTAGCAAGGTCCGTCAGAGAGCATGCAATCTGCCGAGACAGAAAGAGAGAAAAGCCGTCGCGACAGCGGGCATATTCCTCACTTGATCGAATGCTAAATTACATCAGGGACCGAGTGTCTGCAACGTCTGTCACACCTCCAGGCGTGCTCTTCCGATCCCTGGCGCTCTGCTCGGTCGGCCACGCGCGACTTGCGAGCCTGCCAGTTCAAGCACAGCGACGGATCGAATCCGGGTCACGAACAGTTCACGGCGACACAGAGCTGGACCCGCGCCCGCGCCAAACCATATCTCGCTAGTACAGTCGACCGGATTGAGCACTACGGCGGCCGTCGTAAGCAAACTCGTTCCCGTTGCCCAGCGAAGCGGCATTTTGACGATTGTCCCGGCAGCTAGAATTGAAAAGCCCGGCGGTTCTGCGCGGTTCGTGCACCATCGAGCCGAGGCAAGATTGTTGGGTCCGAGTGTATGGCGGAGGGGGAGGAACTCGTATCCAACCTTCTCCGGTCCGGAAGACCTCACCAGACAATCGCGTTCATATACGCGGAACGGCTCGCCGGAACAGCGATCGGTACGAGCCAGGTTGCTTAGCTGCGGCAGGCGGGCCCAAATCACGCCATGCTGTGGTCGCGTGACAAGAAGGGTACGCGTGGAACAATGGCTTCTCTAGAAAACGCCGCCAATCCCAATTCCGCCATTGATATCGGGAGGAGCAGCTGCGGGAGGCGAGGATTGCGGCTGCGAGTTTCTGGGATTTTTTCGGCTGGGAGCACCCTTTTTCCGCACGGGCGCGACATCTGAGGCGACACTTGCTCGCCTGGGCCTCTGCGGTACGGTCACAGGGTCTTTGCAGACGCGGCCGGAGTGCAAAAAGAGCTCCCCCAGAAGTTCAACGGTCGGCTCGGAGGCCGACGGTATTCGCTTGGTGTTCGTGTAATACCTGCTGAGAGCATGGAGCGAGCCCTTGCCCCAATCTCCGTCGACGGTCATGCGATAACAACCTAGGCGGCGCAACTCTGTCTGGACACTGCGTACGAGCTCGGCTTTTTTTTCAGGCTTCGTCGCATCAGCCTGCGTGCCAACGATCAATGTTTCAAGACCGGAGATCACACTTTTCCGGGCCCCTTCGAGGCTGGCAGTCTCCGTACCGACCGCATCGGCTGAAGCGCCGGATGGCGCCGAAGCGTCCACCGATCGTAAAGTCTGTCCCACGATAATCACCGCAGTCTGCAAGTCGTTGGAAGCAAGTTCTACCTGCAGTCTTTGCTTCGCGACAGGATCCGACAGGATACGCGACAAGCTGGCGCTCAACTGAGCCGGGTCGAGCACTTGCTGCTCGGTGAAGTAAAACTGCTCGCGAAGGTTGGACTGATCCCACGGGACCTGACGACCGACAGTGAGTGCTTCAGTCTCGTTGCGCACGCGGATCATCATGTCCGAAATGCTGAGCCCTGGGATCTCGACATTCTTCAACAGGGCTGTAGTGAACGGGCTGTTGTCTCCCGAGCCGTCCGCCGTGATGTTGCCTGGCTGGGTTGCAAAGGCAACAAACGTGTTTTCGCCCACTTCGACCTGCGCAAGCCCATCCATTACGCTTGGGCCTTTGCCCATCGGGTTGTTTCGGCACGCGTCGAGGAAAATGAAGGTCTGCCGTTCCCGACTTGAGAATCGTGCGATCAGGTCGTTGAGCTTGATTGCTTTCGCAGTCAGTTCCCCGATGGTTTCAGGATCGGGCGTGTCGACCGGCAGCAGGTAATTCTCGCCCTGAAGCTGCACGCCATGCCCGGCGTAGAAAATCAGCACCGCGCTGGCGCCCACAAGCTTGCCATCGGCCTGGCGAAAGAGCTTGCCGAAACCGGCAAGGGAGAGATCCACTCCCAGCAGCACATCAAAATTCAGCCGTCCCAGGCTTTCGGAAAGCCTTGTGGCGTCGTTCACCGCATTGGGCAAGTGTGGGAGACGAACACTTTGGTAATCGGAGTTGCCGATGACAATGGCGAGCCGCTTGCTTGACTGTGGCGTTGGTTCATCTTCGACCGCCGCTTGAGCGCGTACCGATCCAACCAGTGCCACCAGCAGAACCATTGTGATGCGCAGGAAGGGACTGTGGGTCATGTAACAGGCTCGTTTCAGCATGCGACAATCTCGGAGTCGTCGAAGTATCGAACCGGCTCACGCTACTCTTGCGCGTGAAACTTATGTCTCGGAGTGCAGCGGTTTTTTACACCAGAAATCACCTCAAAGAAAGCGCAAGGGTGGTGCTAGCCCGCTTTCTGGACGCAGTGCTCATCCGACAAAGTAGCGCTGGCGCGTGCAATCGACAGATCCGGTCGGCAAGCTCCGCCGCAGGTTCTAGCAAGCAGAAATCGAGCAATGTGCGAAACCCATATCCCGAGCGGCGAGAACCTGCTACACTCTTGCCAGCGCCGGTGCAATATGTTGCACCCACGCTGCCACAGCCAGATATTGCATTGAGGATCTTCTGCGTATCGCATCCCTTATTACATTAGCTTTGTAGTTAAGAGGGGAAAGGACAATGAAGGAAAGCTTCGCTCGGCGCTTATGCGCAGCGGGCATGTTCTCGTTTGCCGCTGCATTGATCTTGCTGCCTTCTCAGGCAAGCGCCTGCATTATCGACAGTGAGGGCATCTTTCTGGACACGAACTGCTATCTTGGAGGTGCGACCAACAGCGTAATTGTCGACACGTCTTTGGGGGCGCTTGGTGATGTAGTTGACAGCGTAGTCGAAGCGGACGTCGGCCTCGCGAACGGGGTTCCGCTCGCTCAGTCGACGCCGTTCGGTGTTTTCGCTTCCGGTCAGTTGGCTCGCACGGAACATGACGGCTTCTCGATTTCGAATAGCTTGGGCGTCCTTGATGGGCCGAGCTTCCGCGTAGATGAATTCTCCGCTGCCATCAGCGTCGACTTCAATGCCGCAAAGCGTTTTGGATTCGGCAGCGAGCATGGGCTGAACCTCGGCCTGTTCGCCGGGTATGCCTCGGCCAAAGTCGATTCCGATGCATTCGGGTTCATCGGGGAGGGTGAAGCAACCAACAGAAGTGGGATGTTCGGCGGCTACGGGCTCATTCGACGCGGCACAAGTTATGCGCTCGTGGCAGCATCTGCGTTCCTTGGGAACACCGACATCGAAAGGGCGGGACGCACTTTCGGCAGCTACGACACACAGGGCTATGCACTGACAGGCTCAATTGGTCGCATCTTCAACCTGACCGATCGGGTGCGACTCGACATCCGCGGCGGATTGTTGGGCGTCATCTTTACCGGCGATGGATACACAGACAGCTTTGACACTGTCTATGGAAAGAGCCGGTTGTCGTTTGGCGCAGTCAAATTCGAACCTGGAGTCTACGCTGATTTTCTGCTCGGCAATGGCATGGTGATCAGCCCCTATGCGCGATTGGATATCCAGGAGCGCTTCGGCTATTCCAACACGGCAAGCGCCGACGGTAGAGAGAGTGACTTTGACGACGCGGACTTTTCGGCTGCACTGTCGTCCGGCTTCAACCTGAAAATGTCTCAATCGATAATGCTCAGCAGCGAAATTCGCGGTAAGTGGTCTCAAGACAGTTCAACCGTCAGCGGCAAGCTGGGTGTGAAGATCGCCTTTTGAATTCGGGATTCGGATCCCGGTAATTGGGCTGACCAGCAAAAGAGCTGATCATCGCCACTGCGTATCAGCTATTCTGCGGCAGGATGCTTTTTATGCGGCTGGGTCAATAGCGCGGGCGATGACCCGGGAGCGGGTCCAGCAGGGTGGCTAAGCGCGGATGGTGGCCTTGCCGCTGGCGATGAAATGCAGATTGGCGAATCCTCGTCATCGCGTTGGTCGCTCCGCTCGGTCGGCCGCGCGAAACCCACGAGCCAACCAGCCCAGCCACAACGACGGATCAAACCGGGGTCGCGCCGAGGCAGTGCTGCTTTTCCAAGGCGCCATAGGGTCGCCAGTATCCCGGCCTTTGTGTGCCGAGCGGTCGCTCCGAACCCCTTAGCGGCACCCCATTTCTCAGCCCGCACCCGCGCACTGGCCCCGTTAACGGAATTCGGTCGAGGGGTATGGAGGCCGAGCTCCTACATCTTCGAAAGGAAGCGAGCGCCTTTGCTTTCTTTCAGGCTGCCGACGCCAGAGGCAATCCTCTAGTCGAGATTATCTTGGCGACAAATGCGCCTGGTGCCGGCTTGGAGGGGGGCCGATGTGAAACGGTTCATGGGCGGTACAAGGGCTCGATCCGCGGCCGGCCCAGCCACACATCTTGATCTGCCAGTACAGTCGGTCCGTGGATGACCGGGTTCAGCGCTGGGGGCATGCGTCGTAGGGAACTCAAACGAGCTCTCTCGATTCAGCAGTTCATCGAGGCCTCGTTAGCCGCACTTTCCGCGCACCCCTGTGCGCCGCCAGCAATCTCGCGTAGACATGCCTGCCCGCATCCGGCGCTGTGACGTGAGAACCTCATGCGAATCCTGTTGCCTGTCTTCTTCCTCTGCCTGACCAGCCTGTCGCCCGCCAAGGCCGCGGCGGGCGATTGCGGCGATGCCGCCGCGCTGGTGCAGCAGGCCTATCCCAAGGCCCGAAAGAGCGCCGACGGCACCTCGTTCACGCTTGAACCTCATACTAGCATCACCTCAACGCTCCCGGAGAGCGAAGCGCCATTTGGCCTGGTCTGCAAGATTTGGCCCGCCCATGTCGACCTGCTGTTGGTCGCAGTGCCGCTGATTGACAGGGCTAACGGCGACCACCTGCATGTCGGCGATATCGAGCTTCTGGTCGTCGACAGGAATACGCTGCGTGTGCGCCAGCGCCTGCTCCAACCCGGTCTGATGACCGATGACGCGATTGTCATCGAGAAGGTGGAATTCGACACCGGCCGCTATCCACTGGCCCCTGAGGTAACCGCCTTCGGCCTGAGCATCGAACTGGCACACCATTCGCTGACCGCTCCCTTCACTGAAACCGACGTGCGGCTCTACGCTCTCACCGGCGATACGCTACGCGTGGTGGTCGACGGCCTCGTGGTGGCCGGCTCTGGCGGCGATAGCGATGGTAGTTGCGCCGGATACTTTCATTCCAGCCAGGTCAGCCTGGCGATAAGCCCGGCGAGCCATCATGGCTATCACGATATCACCGCGGTTGAGCGGTCGAATACCGATAATCCCTCCCCCGACCAGAATGGCGAATGCCAGTCCCATCCTGACAAGCCTGTGAAGCGGACCTACCGGATGCGCTATGACGGCAGCCGCTATGCGGTTCCCGCGGCACTCAAGGTGATGGGGTTGTGACGCGGCCGCACACGTCCCTGCCTTGGTTCGTCAATGTGATCAATTCCAGTTGAAAGGGTATCGACCATTAATTCTCTCGTGGTAGGAGGCGCTCAAGGGGGCTCTTCCCAAAGGAGCTGATGATTTGTGGTGGTCAAGATTCAAAAGGGGTTTTGCAGGAACGTGGGACGACAGACTTGACGGGCTATTCTCCGCAAGGGTCGACTACGCCGGAAAATCCATTCTCGATGTTGGCTGCAATATGGGTGTTGTCGCCTATGAGATATCCAAGCTGAAACCCAGCTCGATCCACGGGATCGACATCGCCAAGCCGCACATCGAGACTGCAAAAATGTTATTGAGCGGCTCCCCGGTACATGCCCGGTTCGATCGCCTGAATCTCGGCAGCCGACGCCTCGGCAATATCCTTCTACCGAAATACGATATCGTCCTGCTGCTGGCCGTCTATCAGCACATGCAGCGCAACATCGGCCCAGGCAAGGCGCGAAGGGTGCTTTCCAACATTGTGAGGCGCACCTCAAACGTCGTTGCCCGCGTTCCGCCTGGAACGGATGGCGAATTCATCGAAACGCTTTCTGACGAGGGGTTCCAGGTCAAGAGCACTCACACATCGCCTCTTGGTAGTCATGTGCTCGTGCTTGAGAAACCTGCCTTCGGAAATCCGCAGCCATGATGACACATTGCTTGTGGTAGTCTGCCTCTTCAACATCCATGTACCAGCAGCGGGCGCAGACCCGCTGCCTGGCTGCAACTCGGCTCGGGCAGCGCCGATTCGCCGGCAGAAAGCATTTTGCGGATGGACTTCGCGCCAATGCCGTTGACATTGAGGGCCGCGGCTGCGGTGTTCTCTGCCACTAACAGACTGGATGCGCCCGTTGGCGCAGACGAATTTGGCCGTCACGGCGAGAGCACTGGCCGTCCCGCCTGCGGTCAGCGCGCCGCCGGTGTCGAAATTCAGCCATGTGCGCTATCAGCTCGCAGGCGCCCGTCCAGCGCTCTGGCTCAGGGCGCCGGGCGAGTGAACAGGGTTCGGAATAGCTCCTCAGCACGCCGCAGTCCTTCATCTGTCAGAACCACTGACTTCGCCTTGTTTGCCGGATGCGCGATCAGCCCCTTCTCGTGCAAGCGATCCAGAGCATTCCAATCCAACCCCTTCCAGGCGCGCCTGTCTTCATGCAGCGTCAGCCAAAGCAGGCCCATAACGGCATCGTTCGATCTTGTCGGTGTCGATCTCCATGCAAGCAGTTTAACACGCGAAGCGCCGCTGCCACGATCCACACCGTAGGGTTATTCCTCGCGCAACGGTTCGCCTGAAAATAAATGCTTCACCTAGGCGTCGCATGCGCGACGGCGTCATTTGGGGGGACGAGCCGGGACGGGATCCGAGTTCATCATGGTGCCTAAGCGGCCGTGGCAGCTCTTGCCGCTGGCAATGAAATGCGGATTGGCGAAATCCTCGTCGTCGCTCTGGTTGCGCTGCAGGCGAGCGGCTGACCGTCCAGCGTACGCGTCATGCCGCCGGCAGCGCCCAGTGCCACGTCACCCGCCGCAGGGTCCCATTCCATAGTGCGGCCGAAGCGCGGATACGTTTTGCGGGACGCTTTCTTTTCCGACCCGCTCTCCGACCGCAGAAGTCTCAACCTTGCCAGAGGTGAATTTTTGACCCCTGAGCGGTTATCGCGGAGCGCATTCCAACCGACGTTGCGGCATGCCTTTCACTGATCACTGTCCGTCTAGCGCCAGAATGCGAAATCCGCTGTGAGGGTCGGGGCTTCGCAACAACCGCTCAAGGTCGGTCCGACCTTGCAGGGCTGACGTGTTTTCATCGAGCCACGACTGACTCTGGTACCGTGCCGGGAATGAGCTATAGTTCAGATACTAGACTAAGACGGCCGGGCGCCTGCACAATGGCTGGACTGGGTGAACAGATTGCGCGTCAGCAGCGCACCATGGGACCGCTCCTGGTGGCGGCAGTGGTCATCGGCCTTATCGGTCTGCCCGTCGCAGCCTGGCTCGACCTCCGAGACTTATCGGAACGGATGCTGCGCAGGCAAGCCAGCGAAATCAGCCGCATCATCGACGAAATGCGCGGATTCTACGGCAGCGACGTCGTGGGACGCGTGCTGCAAGCTAACGGCGCCGTGACTGCGACGCACAACTACCGGGACGTGCCAGGCGCGATCCCTATTCCAGCAACCCTCTCGATCGAACTCGGCAAGCGCATCAGCGCTCATGACGGCTCGGTCAAATATCGGTTCGTCTCGGATCTGCCTTTCAAAGGTCGCGCGCCCCACCAGCTCGATGCGTTCGAGCGGAATGCAATCTTGGCTTTGCGCGCCAACCCGAAGGAGCCGATCATCGAAGTCTCGGGCTCACTGTTTGACCGGCAGGTCCGCGCCGCGGCCCCTGTCATAATGGGACAAGTGTGCGTGACCTGCCATAACTCACACCCGGACAGCCCCAAGACGGACTGGAAGGTAGGGGATGTCCGAGGGATCCAGGAGATATCAGTCAATCAGCCTATCGCTGCGAACGTGCTGACCTTCAAGTATCTGCTGCTATATTTCGGTTTCGCGGCGGCGGCGGGCCTGACGTTCATTCTCCTGCAGCGTCGGCAGTCCGCGTTGATTCAGGGCATCAACAAGGAGCTTTCGGAGGCAAACGACTTCCTGGCCGCGATTTCATTGAAGATCGCGAAATACCTTTCGCCTCAAATCTACAAAAGCATCTTCAGCGGCCAGAAGGACGTCACCATCGCGACCGAGCGCAAGAAGCTCACGATCTTTTTCTCCGACGTCAAGGATTTCACCGCGATCGTGGAACGGCTCCAGCCCGAGGACCTGACGCTTCTCCTCAACGAGTACTTCACCGAGATGTCGACGATCGCGCTCAAACACGGCGGCACCGTCGACAAGTTCATCGGCGACGCGCTTCTTGTCTTCTTCGGAGACCCCGAGACGCAAGGCGTCGAGGAAGACGCGAGAGCCTGCTTGCGCATGGCTGTCGACATGCAGCGTCGGCTGGAGCAGTTGAACAGGGTGTGGCATGACCGCGGAGTTGAACGGCCCTTCCGAGCTCGCATGGGCATCAACACGGGCTATTGCAATGTTGGGAACTTCGGTTCCGATGATCGGATGGACTACACGATCATTGGAGCCGAGGCGAACTTGGCGGCCCGGCTGCAGTCGATTGCCGAGCCCGGCGGCATCTGCCTCAGCTATGAGACTTACGCGCTCGTGCGCGACCTTGTCCGGGCGCGTCCATTAGCCCCTATTGCCATGAAGGGGATCAGCCGGGAGGTTGTCCCTTACGAAGTCGAGGGCCTCCTGGGTGAACTCGCCCAGCGCCCTCAGGTCATCAGCGAACATGCGACTGGTCTCGACTTGTTCCTCGATGTTGAGGCAATCGACGAGAACGGGGTGGAGCGGGCGAAGAAACGACTTTCGGAGGCGCTCCTGGCCTTAACCATCCGAAGCAAGCCCGCCGCATTTTAGGTTCTTGAACGTGATCCAAACTGGACCGTCGCCAGCCAAGTAAAGTCCGGTTCAACACCGTTCAGCCGCGCCGGGTCCCGGCCAGGAGTTCGCGCGCATCCTCATTGGTCATCAGCGCCGTCAGGGCCGAGATGTCGATGAACATCAGTCATCTCGTACAGGCTGTCGCGAAACGCCTTGTCGGCGGGCCTGCCGTGATCAGGCTTGCCCCGGGGATCGCAGATCACGGCAGAACCTGACGCCGATCTCTACCAAGGACGGTCTAGCCTGTTCGCGCTCAAGCTCATGCTTGAGCGCGGCATGGACGGCCTCTGTCAGACCAGTCCTCTTAAGTGCGGCGACCCGGCGGGCCAGTGCGTCGGTCTCGGGATTTTTGATGTGGAACGCCATCACTCGCTCGTATAGCCGTTCAAGTGTATCGGTATACAGCAATTTGGATACACCGTGTGAAGGCCCCGCAGCGTCGACCGGACACGAAGCGAATCGGCCACGCCGACCCAACTGTCGGCTGGATGGGGATCGTACCGCTGTGTTTACAGATCTAGAGCAGTATCTGAGGTCGCTTGCATAAGTCACTTGCAACACCCGCACTTTCGTACGGGTCCGGAACTGCGCAATCACCGTCTAGCCAAATCCAGCAGCCTTGCCGCTGGCGATAAAATGCGGGTTGGCGAAATCCTCGTCGTCACTCTGGTTGCGCTTGCCGTAGGCGAGCGGCTCACCATCCAGCGTGCGCGTCATGCCGCCGGCGGCGCGTAGCACCGCGTCACCCGCGGCCGTATCCCACTCCATGGTGCGGCCGAAGCGCGGATAGACGTCCGCCTCGGCGCCGGCGACAAGGCAGAATTTCAGTGACGAGCCGACCGAGACGATCTCGGCGGCGCCAAGCGCGCGGATATAGGCGTCGGTTTCCGGCGTGTTGTGGGAGCGGCTGGCAACGACGGTCAGCGGCACCATACCGGCCCTCGCTGAAATCGGCTGGCGATCGACGATCTCGTAGTCGTCATTGATCGCGATCGTTTCCGCTTTGCCCGGCCGGCCGGAAAAGAAGCGGCCGGTGCAAGGCGCGAAGACGACGCCGATCTCAGGCACGCCATGGCGAACCAGCGCGATGTTGACAGTGAAATCGGTCCTGCGGTTGACGAACTCCTTGGTGCCGTCGAGCGGATCGATCAGGAAAAAGGCGTCGCCGAGATCCGGCGCCATGATGCCGGCAGAGGCTTCCTCCTCTGCCACGCATGGAATCTCTGGAAAAGCGGCGCGTAGCCCGGCAAGGATGATTTTTTCGCTCTCGCGATCCGCCTCCGTCACTGGCGAACTGTCCGACTTGCTGTCGACCGCACAGCCGACACGAAAGACACGCATCACCTCGCGCCCTGCCGCCAAGGCAAGGTGCTCGAAGACGGCGAGCATCGCTTCGTCGTCAGATACCGCCGCCGCTGTCATATTGGTCTTCGGCAATGTCGCGCTCTATCAGCCAGTGTTCCAGGGCCTCTACCATCTCCTCGGCGGATTTGCCGAGTGTCTTGAGATGAATTTCGGGTTTTTCCGGCACCTCATACGGTGAATCGACGCCGGTGAAATTCTTGATCTCGCCGTTCAACGCCCGCGCATAGAGGCCCTTCGGATCGCGCCTGGCGCATTCCTCGAAGGGGGTATCGACAAACACCTCGACGAATTCGCCGTCGGCCATCAATTCGCGCGCCATGCGCCGCTCGGCGCTGAACGGCGAGATGAACGACACGATGACGATCAGCCCGGCGTCGGCCATCAGGCGTGCCACTTCGGCGACGCGGCGAATGTTTTCGACACGATCGGCGTCGGTGAAACCGAGATCGCGGTTGAGGCCGTGACGGACGTTGTCGCCATCCAGAATGTACGTATGGCGCCCAGTGGCGAACAGCTTCTTTTCGAACAGATTGGCGATGGTCGACTTGCCCGAGCCCGAAAGCCCGGTGAACCAGAACACGGCCGGCCGCTGGTTCTTCATATCGGCGCGGGCGCGCTTGCCGACATCGAGCGACTGCCAGTGGATGTTTTCGGCGCGGCGCAGCGAATGCAGGATCATGCCGGCGCCGACCGTGGCGTTGGTGATGCGGTCGATCAGGATGAAGGCGCCGGTGGTGCGGTTTTCGGCAAACGGATCGAAGGCGATCGGCGACCGCGTCGAGATATTGCATATGCCGACTTCGTTCATTTCAAGCGACTTGGCCGCCTCATGGGCAAAGTCGTTGACGTTGACGCGGTATTTCAGGTCGGTGACGGTGGCGCTGGTCTGGTCGGTCTCGGTGCGCAGGATGTAGGAGCGGCCAGGCAGCAGCGCATGTTCGTCGAACCAGACGATGTTGGCGGCGAACTGGTCGGCGACCTGCGGCCGCGCCGCCGGCGATACCAGCATATTGCCGCGCGAGACTTCCACCTCGTCGTCGAGGACAAGGGTGATGGCCTGGCCGGCAATAGCCTGCTGAAGATCGCCGCCATGCGAGACGATACGCCTGACACGGGAGGACTTGCCCGATTTGGCGACGACCACCTCGTCGCCCGGTGCAACCGACCCGGAGGCGATGGTGCCGGCGAAACCGCGAAAATCGAGATTGGGACGGTTCACATATTGGACAGGAAACCGGAACGGCAATTCGACCGCGGCCTCGTCGACCGAGACGGTTTCGAGATGTTCGATCAGCGTCGGGCCGGAATACCAGTCCGTCCTATCGGAACGGCCGGTAACATTGTCGCCATAACGGGCCGACATCGGAATGGGGACGATCGTCTGGAAGCCGAGGTCACGTGAGAACTGTGCGTAATCCGCGACGATCCGTTCAAAAACCGCCTCGTCGAAACCGACAAGATCGATCTTGTTGACGGCGAGCACGATGTGGCGGATGCCAAGCAGCGAGGCAATGATCGAATGCCGCCTGGTCTGACGCAGCACGCCCTGGCGGGCATCGATCAGTACGATGGCGAGATCCGCCGTCGATGCACCCGTCGCCATGTTACGCGTGTATTGTTCGTGGCCGGGCGTGTCGGCGACGATGAACTTGCGCTTTGGCGTGGCGAAGAAGCGATAGGCGACGTCGATGGTAATGCCTTGCTCGCGCTCGGCCTCGAGGCCGTCGACCAGCAGCGCGAAGTCGACGTCATCGCCGGTGGTGCCGTGCTTGCGCGAATCGCGCTCGAGCGTGGCCAGCTGGTCCTCGAAAATCTGCTTGGTGTCGGAAAGCAGGCGCCCGATCAGCGTCGACTTGCCGTCGTCGACCGAGCCGCAGGTCAGGAAGCGCAGCAGCGACTTTCGTTCCTGCGCCGCCAGATAGTCGCGGACACCGTCGGTTGGGGCGAGGCTCTTGGCCATGATGTGGCGCATACTCAGAAATACCCCTCGCGCTTCTTCTTTTCCATCGAACCGGCTTCATCGCGGTCGATCAAGCGACCTTGCCGCTCGGAAGTGCGCGCCGTGAGCATTTCGCCGACTATCGCCTCCAGAGTGTCGGCTTCCGAGTCGATCGCGCCCGTCAGAGGATAGCAGCCGAGCGTGCGGAACCGCACCATCCGGTTCTCCACTGTTTCGCCCGGCCGCAGCTGCATGCGCTCATCATCCCTCAGGATGAGCATGCCATCGCGCTCGACGACGGGCCGCTCCTTGGCCAGATACAGCGGCACGATCGGGATGTCTTCCTGAAGAATGTACTGCCAGATGTCGAGCTCGGTCCAGTTCGACAGCGGAAACACCCTGATCGATTCGCCGGCAGCGATGCGGGTGTTGAAAATCTTCCACATCTCCGGCCGCTGGTTCTTCGGATCCCAGACATGCTGGGCGTTGCGGAACGAGAAGATGCGCTCCTTGGCGCGCGACTTCTCCTCGTCGCGACGGGCGCCGCCGAAGGCTGCGTCAAACCCGTATTTGTCGAGCGCCTGCCGCAGGGCAACCGTCTTCATCACATGCGTGTGGGTGTTGGAGCCGTGGTCGAACGGATTGATGTTGTCGCGCACACCGTCTTCATTGACATGGACCAGGAGGTCGAAACCGAGCTTTTGCTGCATCTGGTCGCGAAAGGCGATCATCTCGCGGAATTTCCAGGTCGTGTCGACATGGAGAAAGGGAAAGGGCGGCTTGGCGGGATAGAATGCCTTCATGGCCAGGTGCATGAGCACGGACGAATCCTTGCCGACCGAATAGAGCATCACCGGCTTGGCGAAAGCCGCGGCCACCTCGCGAAAAATATGGATGGATTCGGCCTCAAGCCGCTGAAGGTGCGTAAGTGCGATGTTCATGGACTGCGAGCGTTCTTTCGTACCGATCCACGGAAGGGCCTGCATCGGAGGCGACCTTCAGCCGCCCGATTCAAACTGCACTTCCGGACAATCTATTCTCGTGCGGGCGTTCTAGCAGATCGTTCCGGTCCAGAACAATGCAAGACAGGCTTGCGGCCGAATGGTTCGGGAATGAATTTTCCATACAGCCGGCAAAATCGGCAAATTTCTGCTCAGCGACCAATTGCGCTTGAGAGGAGCAGGAAAATATTGCTGGGCTGGGAAGCTGAGAGCCAGGAGCCGGCTCGCCTGACCGCCGTCCGCCTCGTTCAGGCGACACCAGCCGTGGCGACGAGGTCGCTAGGACGAACGTTCGATGGGAACAAATAGCTTGTCACCATTGTGATCGATCTCGATCATCTCGCTCTTGCGGCTCAAGCGTTCTGCAAATCCTCTATGAAAGATGATGGCGTTCATATAGGCAAAGGTCATCGCCAGCGCCCCGGTTCGCAATGGGTAGTCAACCAGCGAGTGAATGAGAAGAAAAGATACCGAGAGGAATGCCGCTTTCTGCAGTGGGTCACGGCGAATTCTAACCAATGCAATCAAAAGCAATACGAAATAGCCTACCATAAGCAGGATAGCAGGAATTCCCCCCTCGAAGGTAATTTCAAGATATTCATTGTGAGCATGATTCACATACTCCCTGAAAATCATGCCTGCTCTTTCGTATATCTGATAGGCTTTCTGGAAATTCCCGAAACCAATGCCTGTCGCCCAATTGTCTTTGATGCCCTCGATTGTGGTTCGCGCAAATTCTCCTCGCCCGAACGCCGGATCAAGGGCCTGTGCATCCAGCTTGGTCCAGGCGCTTATCGTGTAGATCGAAAGCGCGATAAAAATCAGGAGAACGCCGAACCCGCTCACCCTCGAACGGGCTGAGAGAAAGACCACGGATAACACGGTGATCGCCAACCCAATCAGAACACCGGCGCGGGAACCGGCGGCCAAAAGAAGCAGCAAAAGCGCGATCAGGCCGAAGGATCCAGCCAAGAGATGTCCACGGAACAGACCGTAATAGACGACGAATGGGATAGACACAAAAAGCAACGCCGAAAAATGATTCACGTTGGCGAAAAGCCCGGCATTGATCGTAAAAGGCAACAGCCCGACAATAGCGACATCGTCGGAGAGCGAATATTGAATTGCTCCCGCCAAACCGTTGCAGATAACGCCCATGAAGAAAAACGGCAGGAGCGCGCTGACCTGCTCGGCACGCAAACGCAATACGGCCAAAAAAAACGCCGTCGCGGCCAAAAGGTAAAGCAGACATTCGACCGTGCGGCCGAGCCCAACGCTGATGAAGCGAAAACGGCTTTCTCCAACCCAGGCATCTCCGAGCAACAGCTCCGGCCGCAACCCGTTGAATATGGCTGCCGGCAATGGGACGATTTGCAAAACGATCAAAGCCACGGCGAAGATCAGTAGCCACAGAACAGAATGGGGGCTTCTCTGGCCAGGAGCTTGCGAAAAGACGGCCGCCGCCGAGGCAATTGCCGCGACTTCGATCAGCGTGTCGGTAAGGAGGCCGCTTGCCGTGCCGCCGCCGATCAGCAGCGATACGAACAAGACCGAGCCGAGGAAATATTTATTCCATTCCGACGAACGGTCATTCAAGATGGAAGTCTCTCGATGCTCAATTTGTGCATTACCAAGGTGCCGACATATCGAAATCGCCAGCTCTCGGCAATGGCGGCCGTCTGCAGTGTCAACAGTTGCATGGGGCAGTTAGTCGGCCCGACCGAAAAAACCTGACTCAGACTTTGTCGGTTGAATGTGCCCTCAGGAATGTTGAACCGTGCGATCTCACCGGCCGGCCCCAGACATCTGATCGACCAGAACAACTCCTTTGGAAGCTTCAGGTTGCGTGCAGAGGCGACCAGCGAAATCCTATAGGAGCCTGGGGGCAGCGCGACGTACTGCTGAAGGGCTGTGTTCTTGACCGGTGTGTTCAAAAACCGGACCGTCGCGCCACTCTCGCCTTCCACCGCATCCTGGGATTTCGCAAATGTAATTTCCAGGCCCGATTGATCGCGAGTCTGCCAATCGAACGGTTTGCCGCCGGCGACCGGCTCAAACGTTCCGTTGAAAATATATCCAACCAGCTTCCGTTCTTGATCGGACAGGCTGAAAAGAAATAGCCGATATGCCGGTCCATATTCCCTCTGGCGAAAATAGCCGTTGATGACGGCACTGAGTTCGCCCGAATTTGGTGGCGCGTTTGATCCGGTCAAGTCGAGCAGCAGCCGATTTGCGAAATCGAGCCCCTCGGAGGTTTTGCTAAGGGCGTAGATCAGACTGACCCTCCAGGGCGCCTCCGCCTTGATGGCCGTCAGCACGGCTTGGTATCCGTCGGGATCTGAGAGGATTTTCGGTAGGCCATCGGAGATCGCCGGAAATTGGTCTGGCCATCGCCGCAGCAATGTGTCGATCTCGCCGACAGCCCTTGACAGATCACCTGTCTCGGTCGCGTGGCCGATAGACCTCTGGAGCGCATGGATTTCCGTCTTGGACAATCCTAGGGCCTGATCGAAAAGCTTATATGCTTCGTCTTTCTCGCCTTGCCGATATTTGATCTCACCGATCAGGCTGTAGAGACGTGCGTCGGCCAGATTGAAACGAAGCGCATCCTTGGCCCTGGCAAGCAAGGCCTCAAGGTCCGGAGCGTTATTCGTGTCGTTCAGATCGCTGGTGATCTCGCTTATCAGCGCATCGACGTTCAGCGGATCCAGCGCAAGAGAAACGGCTGGCGTTTCCGTCTCAAGTAACCGACTTAGCCCGATCGACGAAGCCGCCAATACTAGAACGGATGCGACGAACCAAACGCTTGAACGCCGGAGATTTTGCATAAGCGGGCTGGTCTGCTCCATGATCCACGTTGCCCTCAATCTTCGCTGTATCCGCGCCGTAGTTGTAATATTGGTAGTTCATGTACTTGTAGGCGTAGTTGTAGTCGAACTTGTTCACCGCAAATTTGGACATCGCGGCCCCAACCACATTGGCACCGGCGGCTCGCATGCGCTTCAACGCCGCTTTGGCCGACTTGCGCGTCACCTGATTTGTAGAGATGACCATCAATGTGCCCTCAGCGAGCCGGCTGAGAATAGGAGCATCCGAAAGGCCAACGATCGGCGGCGCGTCGATGATGACAAGATCGAAGCGCTTGCCGAGATTGGTTATGATAAGAGCCATCTTCGGTGACGAGAGCAGATCCGCTGGGTTTGGCGGGATCGTGCCAGAGGTCAGAACGGTGACGTTGGGATATTTCGTCGCCCTGAAAATGCTCGCCAGATCCTCCTTGCGAACGGTGTTTGTCAGCAGATTGCTCAGTCCGATCGTATTGTCGAGACCAAACAGGCGATGGAGGTTCGGTTTGCGGAGATCGCCGTCGACAATGAGAACCCTTGCGCCGAGCGCGGCAAAATCCTGGCCGAGTTTGAACGATGTGGTCGACTTGCCTTCCGAAGGCTCCGAACTCGTGACGACCAGCGATCGTGGCGCGCCTTCCGCACCGGAAAACTGCAGCGATGTTCGAAGCGAACGATAGGCCTCCGACAGGCCGGATTTCTGATCGGCAATAGCGGCCACGAGTTCCCGGTCATCGACGAGCGGCAAGATGCCGAGCATCGCCAAGCCGAGCTCCTTTTCAACCTGCTCGGGATTGGTGAAGGTGTTGTTCAGGAGTTCGATGACATAAATGACAGACGCGCTCAGAGCCAGGAAAAGCGCCAGCGCTATGGCGACGTTGATGCCTAGGCGCGGCGAATATGGGCGATTCGGCTGGGTGGCAAAATCTACGATTGCGGCGGTTTGCGTCTTGAGTTCGGAGCTGACACCAACCTCGTTCAGCTTGGCGATGAGGCTGTCATATTGAGAACGATTTGAATCCACTTCGCGCTTGAGGATCGTGTATTTGATGTTCTTGTCGTTGAAGATAACCTGCTGCTTTTCCATCTCGACAAGTTTGGCCTTCAAATCGGCCTCCTTGTTCTGTGCCTCCTGGTATTTCAACCGCAGCGAATCCGTTATGGCTAGGACGCCGTTGTTATAGAGCCGCTGCAACTCCTTGATCTGCGACTGGAGCTGCTGCATTTCCGGAAAACCAGGCTTTAAAATACCCAGTTTCTGCTGGTACTGGCTGGTCAAATCCGCCAGCTTTTCACTGAGCTTCTGCAGACCTTCGCTTTCCAGGACGGGGGCCAAGCTCGAACCGCGGCCTTTATCTATCTGGTCTACCACCCGCCCTGCATCGAGACGATCCTGGATCGCTGTCGCAAGGGCGGTGTTCAGCGCCTCGATATTCGACCCTATCAGAGACTTGTCGTCACCGGTTGTCGTGATGCCGGCATCCTTCGCGTACGCAACCAGTTCTTCTTCCGATTTCTGAAGCTTCTGCTTCACCTGCAGGACCTGTTCCTGGATGAACTGTCGTGCCAGATCGGATGTTTCGCTTGTCTGGTCAAGGCGCTGGTCAATAAAGCTTTGCGCGACCTGGTTGGCCACATCGGTTGCATATTTCGGTTTCTGATCGACAAACGTGATCGACAGCAGGCTCGTGTTGGGAACAACGTTGACGGTGAGATCACTTAGAATGCGCCCGATCGCAATCGCCTCGCGTTGCTCCGGCGTTTTCTCCTCAATGGAGGCCGATTTGGAAATTCCAAACGCGCGGTAGAAGATGTTTCCGAGGGAAAAATCCGGCGTGGGGAACAGGAAATCCGGTTTTTCACTAAGCCCTAACTGGAAGACAACGCGCTGGGCCAATGCACGGCTTTTGAGCTTTTCACGGGCCGTCAGGAAGGCCCGGACGTCCGCGTTTTCAGAAACCACCTCGATGTCCTGGAAGACCTTGGCCGAAGGAACAAGCACCTCCAATTGCGTGGTCGCCTGATATTTTGGCGTCTGCATCATGGTAACGATGACGCCGGCGACAAGTCCAGCCGCCGCCATCATGACGATCAACCAGCGGTACTGGACAGCGTAAAACAGCAGCTTTAACGGGCTGAAGCCCTCATCCTGCTCCGAGTGGTCGCGACCATAGGGGCTATAGTTTTGCGCACCGTCATAATAGAGGTCCGCGGACAACGCCTGGCTATGTCCTGGGCCTGCAATTTGATGCTGTCTGTTACGATCGAGCATGGTGCGAGGTAATCCTAGGTTTCGTCTGTATTCCGAAATACGACCGCGATTTATAGTCCTGGGATCACGGCAATCCGGGCAGCACTTGAGGCAACACCGAGGGCGTCCTTGAGATTGTTCATCGCGATTTTCGACTTCGAGGCGAAGACGACAATCTTGTCGCCACCATAGATCCGTGGATTGCCGCTCTTGCCACCACGAATCTCCTCGACGTTGTAATTGGCGACCAATGTGGTTGGGCCGATAGTGCGATAGACAAAGACTTTTTTTGCATCCCCAACGGTATTGAACCCTCCAGCAAGGGCGATCGCATCGATGAGAGAAGAATTGCTCGACACCGGATAAATACCGGCCCTGTTGACTTCGCCATCGACGGTTATGCGCTGTCCGATCGATTCCTTGACGAAAATCGTCACGTCAGGCGACTGCAGGTATTTGGCGCCGTAAGTGGTCTCGATCTCCTGCTCCAACTGACGGACGGTCTTCCCTGCCGCGGTAATGGTGCCAATAAGCGGAAGCGAAATCTGGCCAGCAGAGTCCACTTGAACCGTTCTATTCAAGTTGTCGACCTGAAACACGTTCACCTCGAGCACATCGTTCGGAGATAGAGGCTGCTCGCTGCCGTTCTGTGTATTTTGCGGCGCAGGCAGTTCCTTCACAACCCGCAGAGCGCCGCCACCTGAAAGTGGCGTGGACGATGATGTCAATTGCAGCGCATCAACGGACGAAGATGGTGTCGTCGACGAAGTGCTCGTGCATGCGGATATCGCGAGTGAAGCGAGAAGGACCAAAGCCGTGCTCATATGGCTTGCGAAACGGAAAATGCCCATCACGCTGTCCCGCCCTTGAACAGACGGCCCAATCCTCCAAATCGGCCGGCGTTGCCGGCGTTTGGTTTCTGCGGGCGTGCTTTTCCGACCGGCTCAACGGGTCGGTTCGCCAATATTTCGCCTGGACGTTTCAACACCATGTTGCGGGCCTCGTCTTCCCCACATCGCTTGGCAGCGGCAGCGACCGCCTGCGAAAGCCCAGGACGCCGGCGCGTAGCGCTATGAGTGTCCGATGCGATAATGTCCACCCTGCCCTCGTCAATCAGCTTTTCCGAATAATAAAGTGCCGTGCGCCCAAAAGCACCAACAATCGAGTCGGCAGTAAGCTGGATCAGGCAGCCCATTGCATTCAGCCTCTCGATAACGTCGTAATTCGTTTTGATCCAGGTCAAACGCTCAGGATGAGTAAGAATTGGGATGAACCCGGCGTTTATGAGGCGCAGAACAAGATCCTCCATTCGTGGAGGTAGAACATGATGCGGCGGTTCGAACAGAAAATAGCGGGACCTGTTTAAAGTTGGCACACTGCCGGCCGCCAATCGGTCCGGAAGATCTGGCGCTATGTGAACGTCGGCGCCGATGTAAAGAGCAAGTGGTATGGCGGCGCGGCGCAGCGCCTGGTGCAACTCTTGAACTGCTCGAACGATGTTCGACGTTCCGTTTTCGTATACGCCGGGTGTCACGTGCGGCGTGCACGCCATGTGGCTCGTTCCGTCGGCCACCGCCAGTCGAGCCATTTCCAGCGATTCGGCAAGACTGGGCGAGCCGTCGTCAAGGCCGGGCAAGATATGGGAATGCAGATCGATCATAGGCGTTTGTGACTGCAACGAAGCAACGTGGCGACGTCATCCCCAAAAAGTATAAATGCGTCACCCGCACAACGGCGAATGACGCATTTGTCAAGTTCACGCGATGCGATGGATGCCAGGTCCCAGCTACTGGCGGACAGAGTTGTCGTCATCATGCGGGCCGATGATCAGCGCCGCACCGGTGGCAAAAGCGGCGCCTGATGTTTCGAGCGCTAGACACACGCCGCCCTCCGCAGGATTGATCTTGACCGTCGCGTTCGTTGTATCCGAAACTTGCACCAACACGCAGCAGCAAAAGATTGCGATTCAACAAATTTGCCTGGATAGACCGGCACTTCGCCTCTCATCCCGGCGTGTTCGCCAGCCTCGCCTTGGCTTACGCGATCCGACCGATCCGGCAGTCGCGATACCAGCATACACGCCAGGGTCGCTCTGTCGCCAACAACAGACACAGCAGAAGCGCCACACGCCTCTGCTGCCGTTGCCTTATTTAACTACGCGGTCAACTTAGTCGCTAACGGCGTGGCCGTGATCTTTGTCCGCCGTTGCAGCTAGAACACCAGCCCCAAGAGCCATGCCGCCAAAAATGAAGAGCGGCGTGTTGTTGTTTGTGTTAGGATTGCCCGTCTGGGCGGTCTTCTCAGAACCCAGGACATTGAGGCAAATCTTATTCTCGACCCGCGAGATATCAAGCGTCGAATTCGCCGGAACGCTCAGATTGCAGCCACCGACCTGAACCGAAGCCGAGCCCTTGGCGCCAACCACGACACGACTGCCGAAATCCAGCGCGCCGCCCGCTTGCGCCGGGCCGTAGCCAGCCACCTGCGAGACCATTACGTCGCCATTGACGCGGCCGAGCGATCCAATCGGATTTACGCCGTTATAGGCGGTTGCACAGGTGCACGACCCGTCCTGCGCGAAAGACGACACCGGGGCGAAGCCGGCCAACACAACAACTCCGGCCAACGCACTTTTCAAAACTAGGTTCATCCGCATCAATCCTTCTGTCCCACGTTACCTGAGGCCCACCCAACCACCAAGCTACTCATCAGCGCGTAACAGCTTTTTGCGCCAATTCCAACCCACTTCGCAAATGCGAGATAATTTTTGGTTTCTGTGTGGTTGATTAAACACACCATTAGAATATCGAAACGTATCGTCTTTACAGTCGGCCGCAAGAGCGGGCTGCCAGAAGCCGCAACTAGCGTTCATTGTCGCCCGCCGACATCATCATCGCTCCAACGCTTTCCGCAGAATCTTGCAGCCGACCACGGCCTGATATTATGCGCATTCGCGCCGTTGCGCTGAGCCAGAGAGACAGCATCACGCGCTAGCCCAAGATCAACAGCCGCGCCTGCTGTCGCTGAGAACTGGTAAATGAGGTGAGTGAGGAAGCCGGTTGAATTGATCCGACCCCGCTCGTTGCCGGTTGCACTGAACCCCAGCATGCCGTCAGCGCTGCAGAATTAACGTTGGCGCTGCGACTCGTGCCTTTGTAGAAGAATGATGGCGTGCCAGCGGTTGTTGTTGACCAGCCGCGCACGCTTCGTGTTTTGGAAATCGTCAGCATGCTTGCGCTGCCAATTTGGAAATCAGCGAGCAGCGAACCGGCGGCGCTCGCCCTATCTGTCACACTGACCTTGAGGGCGGTGAAGGTCGTGGCGATGTTGTTCCAGACGATCGCCGGCAGATTGGCCAGATCGGTGAATAGTTGCCAGATCCTCATCGCCTACCACTCCGTTGCAATGAACTTCTGCGCGGTCGTGGCCCCGATGGTCGAGATGGCGAAGACCGTCTCGATCTCGAACATGCTGTTGGTCGGGACCTTGTAGGATCCAGTACCATCGACCGCAGCAGTGCCGCCGGTCTCATTGATCCAGAGATCGCCGACGGAAATGTTCTGGCCGTTCAAGCACGGCGATCGGGATTGGCGGCAGCCAGGACCTGGCGGTACCACCTACGGTGATCGAGCCGGACCGATCCGTTCCACTGCTAAGGGTCATGACTGCGTCCCTCCTTTTCGCCGGATCAGTTTGTGACCTTTTTCCAGTCCGTATTAGTCAGCCCGGTCGACATGTAGAACTCGGCCAGGGCGGTATCGAAGTGGAACTTGCCGATGAAGGTCGGCGTCACCACGCCCGACGGCGAGGCGGCGCTGGTCGAGTAGGTCCTGCGATCCTTGATCTCGGTGCCATCGACGTGCCAGGCCGAGCCGAAGATGGCGTCGTAAGTGGATTCCGACATGGGCATTTGCGTATCTCCTGGTTGGTTCCGCGCGCGTGCGAGCATGTTGTTAAGACTCGCTCGGATAGATTGAATTTCTGCAGCGGATAGTGTGGAGTGCCCGCCGTTTGGAACGACCGGGGGTCAGATGAAATTTCGAGCCGATATCAACGGCCTTCGGGCCGTCGCCGTATTGCCTGTCGTGCTGTACCATGCCGGGTTTTCATGGATCAGCGGCGGCTTTGTCGGGGTCGACATCTTCTTCGTCATCTCCGGCTTTCTGATCACCTCAGACATCATCGATCGCATCGACAAGGGCGAATTTTCCCTCATTGAGTTTTACCATCGGCGCGTTCGACGCATTTTCCCGGCGCTGTTCGCGATGCTGGCCGCCTGCTTTGTCATGGCCTGGCTTGTGCTGCCGCCCGGCGAACTGATCGCCTTTGCAAAGAGCGCGATCGCCGCGGCGTTTTCAGCCGCGAACCTCTACTTCTACCGCAACACCGACTATTTCACCGAAGCCGCCACGTCGCTGCCGCTGCTGCACACATGGTCGCTCGCGGTCGAGGAACAGTTCTATCTACTGTGGCCTCTGGCGCTCATGGCCTTGACGCGTTGGCTGCGGCCATGGTCCTTGGTCATCGTCGCTGGGCTGTGCGTCTTGTCGATCGACATTGCCCAGCGCTTGCTGCCGGTCAGCCAGCCCTTCGTATTCTACATGCTGCCGACGCGAGCTTGGGAACTGCTCGTCGGCGGGTTGCTTGCGCTGCCTGCTGTGCGGGCCGTGGATATCGGCCATGCGAGGGCAGAGATCCTATCCGCCTGCGGTCTGGCGCTCATCATCGGGTCGTTGTTCCTGATCAACGATGACACGCCATTTCCCGGCCTGTATGCGCTGCCGCCGTGCCTTGGCGCCGCGTTCATCATCGGCATCCATCGCCAAACGATGGTCTCGAAAGCGCTGTCGATCCGCCCAGCCGGCTTTATCGGCCTGATCTCCTACTCGCTCTATCTCTGGCACTGGCCGCTTCTGGTGTTCGCCGGGATCTACAAAAACCGCGATCTGCTTGTCTCGGAGCGGATCGGCATCGTCGTTGCCGCGCTGCTGATCTCCACGCTCTCATGGCGCTTTGTCGAGCGCCCGTTCCGCCAGAAGCCGGGCGCGCATACCGCCCGCTGGAAATGGATGCTGCCGGCCGCCAGCGCCACGGTCGCGGCTTGCTGCCTCTCCCTGGTCATCATCAAAGGCGCTGGCTTTCCCGGCAGAGGCCCGGATGGCGGCCCGTCCGTTCAAGCCGTCAAGGTAGAGAGCGCCAAGTTCCAAGCCTCTACATGCCTTGAGCGTGGCGCGCTCATCCCCAAGACGGGCGAGTGCATTCTCGGCAGTGGCAACGTGCCTCCCACGGTAGTCCTATGGGGCGATTCCCACGCCGCGCATCTGGCTTCCGCCCTGGATGAGGCCGCTAAGGCAGCCGGGGTCAGCGTCCGGCAGATCACCAAGGCCGGTTGCGCGCCCTTTCCCGGAATGTATCTGCTGCCATCAAGCCCGATGCGGGCGGATTGCCCGGCTTTTAATTCGGCTGCGCTGCAGTCCATTCTTGACGACCGGCACGTCGCCCTCGTGATCATGGCGGGCCGGTGGAATACCTATTCGGTAGGCCGAAGCCTGCTTTCGCAGGATGGCCACTGGCCGTCAGAAACGGCATCGAAGGCCAACTTCACGGGCTCGATCGCGGCCACCGCCGCCAAACTCGCCGCCTATGGCATCAAGACCGCTGTTGTTGGACCGGCACCGGAACCGTCAACCGACGTCCTGACTTGCCTGGTCCGCGCTAACTTCTTGAAGGAAGACGATGCGCCCTGCTCAACGATGCCTGCCGCCCAGCATTGGCGGAACAATCAGGTCTTGGCCGCTCTGCTCCCGCCAAACGTCGGGTTCATCCCAATCATTCCAGCCCTGTGCAAGACTGGAGAATGCCCGCTCAAAGTTGGCGACGATATCCTTTACCTCGATGCGACCCACCTTTCGCGAGCCGGAGGGCATATTCTGGCCCCGCTTTTCGCGAAGACTTTTTCGCCTGCGGCCGGCAATCTCGCCGCCAAGTAGCTATGGTTTGGTGACTTCGACGCGCAACGGCCGCTGGCGAGATCGAGCGGGTTTTGCCCCGACATCATCGCGGAAAAAATACTCGACCGTATCGGCCGCGCTGACGTAGGCGTGGAGTGAGACGCCGGCCTGCGCCTGGCTGAATGATGCCCGCACGAAATCGCCGAGGACCGCGCCAGTGACGGCAATGGTGGCTGGCGTCGTGCAGGCGCCCAACGCGATGCTTGCCGGATCGACCGCGGCCGACGCGCGCAGCTTGCGCGAGGGGCTTATCTGCCGCCAGAACCCGCCGACATTGATAAAGTCCAACACGTCGCCAGAGACGCAAACCTTGTCGACGTTGTCGAGCAGGTGGAATCGGCCAGCGCCGCCGACCTGGTTCCGGATCGTCGTGAAGGCGTCGTTGATGATAAGGGTGAGCCGCTGCCCGTCGATCAGCGCCACGGTGCTGGTTATGTTGGTCATGGAGGTGCGATGGTTCGCGGTTCGCAGCACATTGATCGGCGTCGGCATCGCGTAGGTAGCCGCATTCGAGTTGGCGCTCCCGGCGTTGCCGCCACAAAGCCGGCCTCACGCCCCGACTTCAGGCGGGAGATTTGCAAATCCTGTTTGCCGAGATCACCGCCGCGAACCTGTAAGATCGATATGTCGGTAAGCAGCGAAGATGTCGTATTATAGAAGTCCGAGAACGCCCCTGTCGTCGTATTGAGTTGTTCTCAACGAGGAACGAACGCCGGTACCTTGAATATAAGAATTGCCGCTTCGGGTCGCCCCCTTGGTTGTAAAACGGGTGTTGCCACGTATCCAGACGTTGCACCCGGTTCCGCTCAAGATCTCGATTGCTGTGACAAAGGTTCCAGTAGCGCGGGCGACCATAGCCAGATTTTCAATAACAAGCTGCCCGGAGCTTTCGATAGCGATTGCCAAAGTCTTCGGCATTGCCGCCAAGAATATGAACCTAGAAGACTGCAGTTGTTGCCGGTAAAAAAGGATCGCCACCAAGCGAAAAATATAATTTTTACCTGTAATTTTATCACAGGCAAGACACTCAATGACCGTGGCGTGACCGCCGATACTGAAGCCGGCTTCACCTTCGCCGCAGTTCTAGGCATAGCAGTTTTCCAGGGCCGTACTGTTTCCAGCAAGTGGGATACTGTCGCCGCCTGTGGAGCTGAAAGAACAGCCAGACCACTTCGTTGCAAAGTGGAGATTTGCTATCCAGCCGGCCTTCTTCCATTCGAGGCAAGAACTACGAGCCCGGCGCGCAAGACTTGTAGGTTGAGCCCGCCTGCGCGGGCTGCCCGCACAGAATGCCTGCCTCGACGAGCTTTGCAGCCAGATCCGTGCCGTCGGAGGTGAGGCACTGCACGACGACGGCGTCACGGAATTTCGGCGCGACATTGCCGTCGCACGGTGTCCCCAAGCCTACGGGTTTGCATGTCAATGCGAGTCCTTGATAGTCCCGGCGCATGGACTCGGTGACCATGACCCGCATTGACGGGGGCTTGGCAAATGCGACGCCGCACAACACGATCTTGCGGCTGGCGACCCGCAGATCGTCGATTGATTGGACGTCAAGCTTGCCATCGAACGATGTGAGAGCTGCCGCCGGCTTCGGTGCCTGCGCGCGAATATTCGTTCCCTTGTTGATGACGACGAAAAGAAAGCCGCCCGCAAACGCCAGCGCTGTGAATGCAAGTGCGGCTATCTTCCCGATCGACAATTCCCTACTCCCGATTAAATGATCAATGCGCGGCAGTTTTGGTCTTCTCAAACAAGGCTTCGAGTGCTGCCGCATAGTCCCGTCGGCGGGTCTGTTGCCGGCCTTGCAGCACCGCGACGCTGTCGCGGACCAAAATTGGCCGCTGCCCAACTTCAAGGAGACGCTGGGCCAAGTCTTCCGCGTTGTCTGACTCGAAAAAGAGCGCGTTCGGAGCCTGCTCGCGATGCAGCCGGATGTCGGACAGCAACATGGGCGCGCCCAGCGATTTCGCCTCTTCAACGGTGGTCGACCACCCCTCGAAATGGGACGGGTTAATCAGACAGTCCGTTGCACCTATCAGGGCAACGACATCGTCATAGGGGATCAATCCGAGGTGTCGAAAATGGCTCTCCACCCGATACGTTTGCGCAAGGCCTATCAGACGCTTGAACAATGTCGGGTCGCGCGGGTCGGTCGTGCGCCCCGTGAGGATTATCGGCGGCAATGAGCCCAACGCCCCAAGCCGGTCTATATGCCTCAATGCCTCGACGACCACTTTGTGATTCTTGTGGATCCAAAGCTGGTTGGGGAGGAAAAAAAAGCGCTCGGGCAGATTGTGCGCCCGGCGCGCACCTTCGGTGCGCGCCATGACGGTGCCTGGATCGAGATCGATGGCGAAGCGCACGACGGCGGTCTTGCCGCGCGAGGCCGGATAGAATGTTTCGCAGTCGGCGAGCGCATCCTCGCTCGAGAGCATTATCGTGCGATTGCCGGACGTCTGCAGACGGAAACCGAGATCTCTGCGCCACCAGGCGCGGCGTGGAAACAGATGCGGCAGGCGACGGTGCTGAAAATCAGGTATCCAGGAAATGACGGGCAGCGGAAACCTGTTGCCGAACCACTGAGCGACTTCAAACACGAGATCGACAGCGTTCCTGGCGACGAGATCGGCAAAAGCGCGGTCACTTCCGCCGGCGAGTGCGACCAGCCCTCGCTTGCCAAGCCCGGCGCCCGTGACCCGATCGTCGACGATGGCAGGCGCGGCCAACATGTGATCAAAGGACGTGCCAACGCTCGCATGCTGCTCGGGCGTCAAAAACAGCTTCCCCTGGACCTTGCCGCCCAACTCGGAGGCGATGACGCTCAGCATGTTGCGCAGATAGGATTCGCCGCCGGACCAGGTTCCACGGCCGATAAGGGTGAAGCCGACGGTGATCAAGGCGCGAAGCGTCGCAAATCGCCGACCGGCTGGCCGAGAACCTCGGCGCGGTACCAATCGACATATCCGGCAATGCCCTGGCCAAGCGGCACCTGCAATCGAAGCCCCTCCGGGACGCCGGACGGATCGGAGATCAGATCGACAGGGTCGCCCCGCCGGGATTCTCCGGAAAACGAGAGGCGATGCTTGCCTCCCCAGGCTTCCAAAACCATGCCGGCAATCGTGCTGACGGACGCAGCGGCGCCGGCACCGCCATTATAGACCGCGAAGCGCGCTGCATCGGCAGGCAAAACGCGATGGATCAATCGCACGACATCCGAGACATGGTGCCAATCGCGCATTTCCGCTCCGGTGCCACCAAGCACAATGTCGGTCTCGCCTGCCGCGAGCCTGCCGCAGAGGTCCCAGAGCAGTTGCTTGCGCAGTCCCTCACCATAGACCGAGAAAAGCCGAGCCACCGAGACCGGCTGCCCGTATGCTGCACAATATGACCGGCCGAGCTCCTCCACCATGCGTTTGTGATAACCGTAAGGGGAATAGGGATCGAGCACGGCATCGACCTTGATCGGGCCGAAATGGCCGCCGCCATAGACGGCAGCGGAGGATGCCAGAACAACGGAGGCATCCGGTGCGTGACGACGCAGGAAATCGAGGACGCAAGCCGCGGAAACGGCGCTTTGTTCAAAATCCTTCAGCGGATCGGCAATCGACTGGCCAACCGTAGAGCCGCCTGCCAGATGATATACGGCCGCCGGCCGGCCGTATGCGGCCAGAGCCGCGCCCATCGTTTCCGCGGTCACGCCGCCGGAAAAGAAAGCACCGCCAGTCGCCACGGCGAAGCCAGGCGCTTCGCTTCGGCCGAAGCCGAGGACAAGGTGGCCTTGCTGGGCAAGAAATCGCGACAGGTGCAGGCCAATGAAGCCACCGGCTCCAGTCACCCAGACAGGCTTCGCCTCCTTCAGCTGTGTCACCAAATCAGCCCTTCCCTTGCTTATGGCAAAGGAAAGAGAGCAGGCGCCCAGGCCGGCGGTCAAGCAGGGCTGCTGCTCCCGCGACGGCACCGAAGGGTAGCGGGGACAAAGTCAAGCGCGCGAGCCCCGACAGGGGACCGAAGACTCCGGCGAGCCTCTTGCGAATTGCTGTCATCGGGTCATAATTCACTACGAGATTGATCCCATCGAATGTTTTGGTCTGGGTTCGGCGAGCTGCTTTATCACTCTCGCGGGATTGCCTGCTACGACGGAGTATGGCGGGACACTTTTGGTGACAACGGCACCGGCTGCGACAACCGACCCATATCCGACTGTCACACCCTTTAGAATGATTGCATTGAACCCGATCCACGCAAAGTCTTCGATAATTACGGGGCTTGAAACCACATTTGACCAGTCTCGAGCCACTCGCCTAGTGTGATTGGTAATATCGTCCCGCCTTTCGTCCACATATATAGAATGCGAATTATGATCTACAATAGTAACCCCCCACGACATTAGGACATCGTTACCAATTACTACTTTGTTTGCCGCAATTATCTGACTTTTGCCTATAAAGCACCTATCTCCTACCGTTATGATAGCAGAGTCTCGATCAAAATAGAAGCGGCAATACAATGCGTTATCTACACCTATATTCAACCGTTCTGGCACAATACGAAGGGCATTCCGTATGCGAACCTTGTTGTGCCGCTTAAGAACAATAATCTTTAGAATGGATCGCAAAAATCTCAGCACGGCTATCCACCAGTCCAATCCAGAGACGTCTATCACCTCAGATGGGCGTCGATCACGCTTCCGTAAGGACGTTGTCCGAAGCGTCCAGCTACGCTACCGTTTCTCGACTCGTCAAGTTCGGCTTATGAGGAACTCAAACTGTGCAAATTTCGGTCGCACAAAAATTCGCGGACTGGCGACGCCGGATGCCGGACGCAATGTTTTTCAAGACAGTATTTTGTATGTTGTGCCTTTTGGCCGGCGCAGTGCCCGCGACCTCGCAGATGCGCGCACCGTTCAAGCTTTTCGAGGCCATACGATTCATCGGCGGGCCTAATTTCCAGGCGTTTGGTTTCGAACACCTTACGATTGCCGACCCTCATGTTCTCGGACCGGATGTTCCCGATGCCGGCCAGGTGCGGCAAGCGCTGACTTTGCCGAGGAGCAATGAATACCTCAATATCGACATCGAAAGCTGGCCATTGGAAGGTCCCGGTCAGGCATCATCCCTCGCGAATTACCAGAAGACGCTCGGCGCGTTCAAAAAAGCGGACCCGAACGTCAAGATTGGGCTCTATAGTGTTTTGCCAATTAGGGATCATTGGAGAGCGATCGGCCACAAGGGACCTGCGGCCCTGAACGACTGGAAGCAGCAAAATACCGTTGTTGCGTCCTCTCTCGTCCCTTACGTCGATGCGCTCTTCCCCTCCCTCTATACGTTTTACGGCGACAAGGATGCCTGGGTCGCCTACGCGACAGCCAATATCGGGGAAGCGCGAAGGATAGCACAGGGGAAGCCGGTCTATTGCTTTCTGTGGCCGCAGTTTCATAAGACACTTGCCTTTTTGCCGGGCGACCTCTGGTATGCCCAGCTGGACACCTGCAGGAGACTGGCCGACGGGATCGTCATCTGGGGTACTATCGGCGGCGATTCGCCGTTTCGGCCGGCCCAATGGGACGACAAGGCGGAGTGGTGGCAGGCTACCTTGAAGTTTCTTGAGGAACTTGGGAAAGCCCAAAAAACTTAATTATTGCTGCGCGAGAATCGAGCGTCGCTATACCAGTTCAAGAAACCGCTCAAACTGGCGTTTCTTGCTGTATTCCTCACGTATGGCGCGATTGCCGGCCCAACCGATCATGTCCCAGCTTCCGTCGTCCAGCCGACGTTCGATCGCCTTCGATGCCTCCTGCGGCTCGTCATAGACGGCCATGGTTTCTCCATTGCGCATCGGTGCGGGATAATTGCCGGAGTCGGACACCAGCAGAGCGCCCGCGCCCATTGTCTCGAAACAGCGCATGTTACCGCGATCGGGGCCCGCCATGTCGATCGAGGCATTGACCACGACCTTGGCTCTTCCGAGTTCGGCATACATGGCGCGACCGAATACGGGAGGCGCGCTGACATTGCGGATGCTGCGCGGACGGCGCACCGCACCCAGGGGACCGAACCAGCCAAGCGGCGTCTCGGCGAGCGGCGTATAGCGCGACAGATCGAGATGGAAGACGACGCGGCGGCGGCTGGATAGACCTGCGACAGCTTCCAAGATCTCCCTGCGGCGCTGGTGATGACGACTGTAGCCGCCGAAGAAAAGGACATCGATATCCCTATTTCGGTTCGCGGCGACGTCATCGAGTTCCGGATCGTGGGCGGGAAAGAAGTGGGCGGTCCTGGCGCCCTGCTCTTCCCAAAGCCTTCGCATCGACGGGAAATTGCAAACGACGAGATCGTACCCCGAAAAATCGATCCTGCCGGGTGCGGCGCGCCAGGCGATCTTTCGCTTCACATGCCGCGGCAGCCGGCGCACGAAAGAGGCGTCGTAACGAAATGGATCGAGATTGTAGAAGATATCCGTTTTGTGATGCTCGATCTGGGCAAGAAGGATATCGGCCAGCGACACATGTTCGCCAAGCCCGTGTTCGAGCGCCCATGCCCGCTGCAGCGATTCGTCGTCTCCATTTGTAAAGAACGCTTCAGGGCTGCCGGCATACACCGGCAACAGGATATGCGCCGCCCCGTAGCGATCGTTCAGAAATACGTCCTTCTGCTGGTCGAACTGTTGGATTCCCGCGACAAGGGCCACGAGTCTAGCCCGATAGCTTGGCGAGAGGCCAGCATTTTGAAAAATTCGCATGGCAGTTCCTGTTGGTTCTGAGGTGCTGATTAGGGACACGGCATTAGCCGGTACGGCGGAATTTCCACCTTAGTAAGCGCGAATTTCCGAATTACGAGCTTTGGCGAGAAAACCCTGATATCCATACCAAAACGATATCGTTAGGGCGGAGGTGACCCAGAAAATTGAATTTCCCCACAGACCCCCGCTCGCCATGCCGGCGATCGCTTCCCTGACGAACAGCACGGCGGTCAGCACCGCAGCGAGCGGGAATTTGCCGGACCGAATGATACCGACAGTCGATCTTAGCGCCAAAATTATGTGAGCCGCAAACGGCAATGATCCCAGCGCCCCCATCGCCATCAGGGATTCAAGATAAATGTTGTGGGGATAGAAATTGAACTGCATCTCGACCGCATAACGCCCGAACACCGGGTCTTCTAAAAACTGTCTCCAGGCTCCAGCGAACAATTGGCTGCGTATCATTGTTGATTGATCGGCATCCACGTCGATCGTCTGAAGTCTTGCAATGACAACGTCGATGAGTTCCACGCCACTCGTGGCTAGAATTGCCAGGGCGACAACTAATGCCCCCAATATGGCGAACAATCTTTTTGACCCTTTAAGCAACAGTATGTAGATCAATAGAGACCCCGCACCAGCAATGTAAGCACCGCGAGACCTTGAAAATACAACAACCAGCAATAACATCGGTCCAAGCACCATAGATTGAATCGTCAGTCTTTTTGTCTTTCCCAGAACTAGGAAAAAGTATATCAAAAATGCAAAAGCTGTGTGCCCCATCGCTATCGGATTTATTTTGTCTATAGACATCCTCTCGCCTTGTCCGGCGAACAGGATGTCTCTGTTAAAATAGAGTCCAATCAAAAAGACTACGCAAAGCGCATTCATTACAAGGGTCAGATCTGTGTTTATTATAGCTCTATCCATAGGTGCGATAAGGAGCGTAGCGCCGACGCTAGCAACCAGGAAAACACTAAATACAAGCCCAGGACCGGGTGAGATTATTATCGAAGACAGGTAAACATTCTCAACAAGTCTCCAGAGATATAGAACGAAGAAAATCTTCATCGGAAGAAGCGCTGCCGTTGACGACCTTAACTTCGGCGGAAGAAGTGCATATGAGGCCACAGTTACCAGGGCAATGGCTACTCTTACCAGGATCGACCCGGCACTGCCTTCTGGATCAAACCTGTTTACAAAGCCGGCAAAAGCATATGTCCCAACAATGGCGAGCGCGAACGCCGTTGCTGGGGAAAACAAAATGCGCCAGTCAACATAGCCTCTCAAATGCGCAAGCCGAGTGAAATCGGCGGATATGCCGTAACGAAGATTGGGTCTCCGGGTCATGCGACTGTTCGCGCCTCAGTAGTCACACGGTGAAGTGTGCCACGCCGTGCACACCGCGGGCTATGTTCCCCTTGGAAAAAAGGGACAGAAATTTGATGCCGAAGTAATCGGCCCAGAGCCGCAATATCTGCTTTTCGCCAAGCCGATGGATATCGTCGAGAAACACGGCGTAGTCTGGCGCGAGTTGTGCCTGGAGTGCCGGAAGTGCGGGATAGCGGGCCAGTTCATATCCAGTCTTGTAGGCAGGCGGACCATCGACAAGCACACAATCGACCGGCAGATCCTGCACAGCCGCTGCAACGGCCGCTTGATCGTACCAGTCCAGGCCATTCTTGCTCAAGGTGCAAGGTCCTAATGGCGCGTGAACGACCGAGGCGAATTCGGACAGACTCAGTGCTGCGAGCCGATCTTCAACGAATGTTGCCCATTCCGCGTCGCTCTCGAAGCTGACAATCCGGCCGCCACGCTGTGACAAGATTTGGGCAATGTAGATCGTGGAAATGCCACTTCCAAATTCCACAATTGTCTTGCGGGAATTGATTTCAATTTCGTTGAGCACCACCTGCAGCGCTGAAGGAAGAAGGGACGCATCGGACCACGGCATGTACGGCAGACCCAACCGGGATAACTCGACCGCCGCTCGCGTATTGTTGGAAGCTTGCGCAAAGTGGTTCCACTTTGCCGCCATTCTGTTCAACACCGTCATGCGCTCATAGCTCCGCTCTTGCTTCTGGTCTGCCTTGGAATTGCCCGGTCAGGCATAGGCGCCTCGTCTCACGAACTTAAAAAACTCTTTAGGGGCGCGCCACGGCATTAACACAGAGCGCGACATCATTATGAAAACCGGCCTCGTTCGGCGCGGGATGGCCAAGGTAAGGTAGGAGGCCGTCGCATAGGAGAGGAACGTCGCAAGAGCGGCACCAATACTCCCATAGTGGGGGATGAGCAGGAAATTAAGCGCCACGTTCGTCAGCGCGCCCAGGCCTTCAGTGATAAGGAAGAATGTGGCGCCACTCTTTATGATCGTCCATCGCGTGAATGCGATCCGCATGAAATAGAACGGCGCAGACAGGACATGAACCATTAGCACCGGGATCGATGCCTCGTACTGAGCTCCAAAAAAAAGACGGATAATCGGACCGCCCAGCAAGAGCATCGTCGCGATGAGGCCAAGCCCCGCCAGCCACAAGACGTCGAAAATCGTCTGAAGCCGTTTGCCAAACAATTCTTGATCACTTTTCGCGGACTCGATCAGCTTGGGGAACACACTGGCGACCAACGCAGCCGGCACGAAGTATGCTGCTTCGGAAAGAGCTGCTGCCACCGCATACGTGCCAACCTCCGACGGCCCCGCCAGCCAGCGAAGCATGATCACGTCGATCTTCAGGTAAATGAACGCAAAGATAGAGCCAAGGAAAAGCAGCCAGCTCTCGGAAAGCAGGGTCTTGGCCAATGCCCGTGAGAACCGCAATGCCGATAAAGGCGGACCTTTCTGCCGCTTGTAAAAGCGGAACGAGAGCGCGGCCGCGATCAAGACCTGAACCACATTTGCAGCGGCGAACGCCACCACTCCAGCGCCTGTCCACACAAGCCCGAGTTTTCCCAGGCCGACCACCAGCGTGGATATGCTGGAGGAGATGGCACTGTACCGGGCCTGAACGTGCGCGTGAAACCAAAGTCCGAGGAACGCGGATAGCGCCGCCAAGGGTATGAAGGCCGCTGCCCAAAACAACAATACACGCTCCGTCGGCTCCACGCTGACGGACAGGGCGTAGACGACCAAGCCCGCGGCTCCGAGCAAATGCCCGGCGAACTTCAAAACGAACACCGTGCCGAGTACGCGTGGCACGTCGTCGGGGCGGTTGACGATTTCTCGAATGACCAGCCCGTCAAGCCCAAGTTGTCCGGCGACCGCAAAGAGGAGTGCCAAAGAGAATGCGTAGGAAAGTAATCCAAAATCGCTAGGCCCGAGATAGCGCGCCACCGCGGCAGCCACAAAAAGCGTCATCAAACTCGTTAGCAGCTTCTCAGCAATCAACCAGAGTGAGTTTGAAATGTATTTCCAATATCGTCCGACAAAACCTGACAATTTCTGGAGCATCATGAAGCTCTTATGTACGGCAAAATCGAGGTCTCGCGGTACGCGGGCCGCACGTGATCACCGGAGGCATAACAGCCGCCCACCTCTTGACTAGCCCCCTCAGCCTTTGCGGCACACAAAAATCCTTTCGCCTCGCCACAAGCCATATGTAACGCAGTCTTCACCAACGGCAGTATACTCGTCCAATAGGAAACCAGCAGACAGTATACGTTCGCGGAGGTCACGTCCGTAGTATCGCAGATGATCATTCTGACCAAAGTGCAACTCTCGCTCCAGCGCTCCTCTAGCATGCTGATGCTCGTAAGTTGCCTCCCATCCGTCAATAACCGGCGTCATCAGGTAAAGGATACCCTTTGGCCGCATGACACGATACATCTCGGATAAAGCACTCCGATCGTCAACGTGTTCAAGAACGTGACTACATATTATCGAATCGAATGAACTGTCTGGAAAATCGATCTGTTCTATATTGATTGTGTAATCCACGTGGTGCCCACTGATATCGGCCGTGAGATATTCTGCAACAGCTGGACGAACAAATCGCGTTATGGCGCGCTCAGGGGCAAAATGCAAAAGCCTTCCATCGGATTTTAACGGGAATTCTGACTGCGTGGCCAAATATAGCAGCCGATGACGTTCCAGCGACCCGCAACCCGGGCATTTTGCGTCCCATCTCAGTGGGGAACCGTGCGCTCGGAAATATCCTCTGAACTTGCAGATGGGACAAGTTCGCTCAAATTTCCCATTCAGTGACTGCGCTATCTGCGTGAGTTGGACAATGTCCACTTTGGGTAAGACCCTTACAAAACGTGCACTTGCCGCGAGTTTTAACCAAGCATCCGCCACCTGCGTATACAGGCTTGCCGGTAACACGCGTTTAGCTGTCCCCTTTAACGTATTCATTTTTAGCCTCCGACAAAGAATATAATCAGCGCACAGTCTGTTCTTATTACGTCGCGCCTCAGCCCACCGACGGTCCTGCTAACTGGCACTTAGCAGGGATTCATACAGGTCGATATAGCGATGGGCGATAGCCTCTGGTGAATATCTGTCGATCACGGCGCTGCGTGCGCTCACTCCAACACTCCTTAATGATGCAACTGGCAGGGCGCGTGCTGTCTCAACAGCAGCCACTACCGCGTCAGCATCACCGTGCTTTGCCAACCATCCGGTCTGCCCGTGGCTAATGATCTCCTCGGCTGGCGTTTTGATGAGCCCGATTACAGGAGTTCCACATGCCATCGCCTCGACCGTGACCTTGCCGAACGACTCCTGAAGTGAGGGCATCACGAACACGTCGGCGGCCGAATATATCTGGTTGAGAATGACGTCGTCGCGGATGAGGCCAAAACCTGTGCAGTTTTCCGGCGCCGGATCGACTAGTTCTGCAAGTCCGTTGCCAAACAAACACCAGTGAACTTTTTTGTCATCTCGATAAACGTTGAGCATGTGACGCATAATATTCGCGCCTTTGCGCGGATCGGCCAGATTCAAAGCACCGGAGGCGATTATGAATGTGTTCGCTGGGAGCCCCAATGCGCTACGCGCCTGCGCCTTGTCCATCGCTCGAAGCTGGCTCATTTGCACACTGTTGGGGATGACATGTATAGCGCGCCCGCACAGGACCGTACTCTTTCGGGCCTGCTCGGCGATCGTCTCGCTGATCGCGACGAATACCGATTGTGGCCCGTAGTGCTCGGCTTTAAATGCAACATCGTCGGATGTGATCCTCTCGCCTCCTCCACCCAAGAGTGGGCACTGGCCACAACCACTGGCATATTTCTCGCAGGCACCAGAGAAGTGACACCCGCCAGTGAACGGCCACATGTCGCGAAGCGTCCAGACTACCGGCCGCTTTTCATATCTGATCGCGCGCCAGAATGCCGGCCCCAGCGTCGGCGCGTGGGCCCATTGGACATGGATAACGTCAGCTTTCCGATATTCACGCGAATTGTGGAGGTGGAGGCCGTGGGAAATAGGGTGGAAATTCGGTGGGATCTCGCCGAACCGGCGCATTAAATGCCACATGTAGAAACGGTTCTTAACACCAACAGGCAGACGTTGCAGCAAGGGAACTCTCCTGGCGAACAAGTCCTGCGGAAGGTCCCGTTCAACCCTCCCTAGGATGCGTGAACGAACTCCTGCATCCAATAAGGCTTCGTGCACAGCGCGGATTCCTCGACCCGCACCAGTGTTGAGCGCGCAGCCGACAATCTGGACAACATTCATGGTATTCGAACAATCTGTGCGGCAACCGTCCCACTCGTCGCTTTGATGATTGGAAAGCTCCTGATTGGATCTGGGTTCACTCTCAAACCAACTTGCACATTGTTCAAGTTTCAAGTCTGGCTTTCGCGAAAATACAGTGCATCAATCTGGGTTAAGCGCTGCGTCCGCGGGTTCCGATACCCTTGCCAGACATCCCACAATTCGAACCCACCGCCGGCAATGAGTTGATGCACCTCCAGAGCTGTCGCTTGCCCCGCATAAAGTTCGACCAGCGACAGTTCCGACAGGACGCCTCGCAGTTGCGGCAGGACGGCGGAAGCACCTGCAAGAACGGCCGCTTCAGCGCCCTGCACGTCAAGTTTCAGGAACGCTCGTTTACCGGCGAGGTCGATCATATTGGCGAAAGCATCGAGCCGCTCTGTCTCGATCTCGATCCGTTTGGCGACGGCCACTCGAGGAGTATGCTCAACAAACGACTCGCGCGGTTCGTGCAACGAACTGCTCGTCGCTGCCTCCGTGACGTGGAACGTCGCCGTCCCGGTAGTGTCGCTCAGCGCAACAGCCGGTCCGACCGTCCAGCGCCCGTCAAACGCCTTGGCCGTGCGTATGAGTTCGGAATGCGCGTCTGGGAGCGGTTCGAACGAAATCATCGAGCCTTGGTATCCAGCCGCAAACAGCATCGTGCCGAACTGGCCTTTGTTGGCACCAACGTCGATTACGAGATCGATTTCGTGCATGTGAAGAAAATGCACAAGACGCAAATCATCGCGCGAATTAATGCCATTCAGGCGCACGTCGAACCCGAACCGCCGCCCCACGTCACGCAATGATATCTTCGCCTTGGGACCCAAGAGGTGTAACATGATCAGCCTTTATCTCGATCCTCAGCACTTATGCAGCCTGCCAAATACCGGCTATCAGCGGTATTGACGCACATCCGCCTGCAGGTCAAAGGGCCCCGCGGATTTTCTGGACAAAATCGGACCGCCACCCGCCAACAATTTCGCCCAGCCGCTCGGGCTTGTCGGATCGATTGTGTGCGGCAGTTGCAATATGGGCGGCAGCGTCAACGGTATCGCCGTAAGCTAGACATATTGGCGCAACCACACCTTCTTGCGCATATTTCTCAAGATACGCGCCCTTACGGATGATCGGACGCGTGCCCAATTGTATGCTTCGCCCGAATATACCCGAGGCCTGATCGTAGTCCGGCCCGTAGCAGCACCAGGCGAAATCGCAGGTTTTGTACAGGCTCAGGAGTTCGTCGTCCGACACGAACCGGTCAACCACCATTCCGCCGGCAGCAATCAAGCGAGCGCAGTCCCCGTCACAGGCCGGATCGACGCGCCCCGCAGCAACCACAAAAACATCTTTAGCGAGGTCTGGGTGGTCGGAAAAAATATCGACCAAGAATCCGAAGCCCTTTGATTTTCTCACGCTGCCCAGGAAGCACAAAATTGCGCGCCCGCCGGCCGCGGCCAGCACATCGCGCGACAGCTGGCTGGTTTCGGCAAGCGCCGCGCCGTCATGCACGTCCCACATCTGAGGGTCGTGAACCCACCCATGGGCGATCTGGGCAAATCTGCGATCGAATTCAAAGGGCAAAATCGTAAAGAGCGACAGTCCAGGCAGGTACCGCAAGCACCGAAAAATCCATCTCTTGAGTCGGCTAACGAATCTTCCGTTCTCGAAGCAACCGGACGGCCTTAGAAAAAGCCCTACCGTCCGCCGTCCAATCAGCGATCTTGTCAACGCAACTGCGATAAAACCAGCGTAGTCGTCATCTATGGTGCCAAACAGGAGGTGGCGGGCCTGAACCATATCAAGCCACAGTCGAGGTTCAATGCGTCCTGTTACAGGTTCGAGATCAAAGAGGCCGGCAAGGAGGTCCCTATAGAATTGGCGATGGCCATTTGGAGCAGACACGTGAGCGTAATCGCGCCTTCCCTTTGGACTGACCTTCGATACATCGGAACTGCCTACCGAAACCACTATTCAATTTACTCCGCGCGGCTTTGCTTGACGGTGCTGCCGCCGTCAATGCCGAAAAACTGCCCCAGCTTGCGAACAGGCTTGGCAACAAGCGCATAGTCGATTGGTCCGGAGCGCAGCCACTGGCGTCGCGACTGCAGCGCCTCAAAGTTGTGCCCGATATAGGAGCCAAGGCTCCGCGTGCTGGCCCCGCCGACCATCATGTCGACCAAGACGTGGTCGGTGATGACGGCTTTGAATCCATGTAGCTCAACCGCTCTCAGCATCCAATCGTAATCCGACGCCACCTTGAGTCTGAGGTCGAACGTGCCGACGGTCTCCGCCACTTTCCGCCTGACATAAAACGTCGGATGAGCCGGCATCCAGCCGGTCCGGAAACCCTTGGCGGGCCGGGGTGCGGCACGCCAACGGCGTACGACGCGCTTGCTCAGATGGTCTTCGACAAAATCCAGATCGCCATGCACGATGTCGGCCTGTTCGAGTTCTGCCGAAATTCGGCTCAGCACAGTATGGTCATGGAAACAATCGTCGGAATTCAACACGCCCACCGCGTCACCAGTATAGAGGCGCAGCCCCTTGTTGAGCGCATCATACATCCCGCTGTCCGATTCGCTGATCAGCCGGATCTGGTCCTGTGGGTAAGACCGGACTATTGCCAGCGTCTCGTCCGACGAATTGCCGTCGATGATCACCAGCTCCTTGTCGCTATGATCCTGGGCCTGGAAGCTGTCGATAGTATGCCTGATCGTCGCCGCCGAGTTCCAACAGACAGTCAAGACCGAGATTTTCATGTCGAACCGGCCCAACGCCGCTTACTGTGCCGCCACCCGAATGCGATCCTCGTCGAGGCGCCGATGTTCGGATTCCCGCCTGACTGTGTCGAGGTCGGACTGGATCATTTCCTGGACCATCGTGGCGAGCGGCGTTGTCGCCTTCCACCCGAGAACGCGCTCGGCTTTCGAGGCGTCGCCGATCAGAAGCTCTACCTCGGTCGGCCTGAAGTACCGCGGATCCACTTCGACCAGAACAGCGCCGGACTTTGCATCGATGCCTTTTTCGTCGATGCCGGAACCAACCCATTGGATCTCGGTCCCGACCTCGCTGAATGCAAGCTCGACAAAACGGCGGACCGAGTTCTTCACCCCGGTTGCAAGGACGTAGTCATCGGGCAAGTCATGCTGAAGAATTCTCCACATGCCTTCGACATAGTCGCGGGCATGCCCCCAATCCCGTTCAGCCGACAGATTGCCGAGGTAGAGCTTGTCCTGAAGGCCGAGGCTTATCGCGGCAGCCGCGCGCGTGATCTTGCGGGTGACGAACGTCTCGCCGCGCATCGGGCTCTCGTGGTTGAACAGTATGCCGTTAGAGGCATGAATATTATAGGCTTCGCGGTAATTCACCGTGATCCAATAGGCATAGATTTTTGCCGCCGCATAAGGCGACCGGGGATAGAAAGGCGTCGTCTCGCGTTGCGGGATCTCCTGCACCTTGCCGTAGAGTTCGGAAGTCGATGCCTGATAGAAACGCGTTTTTTTTGTCAGGCCAAGCAGCCGGATGGCTTCGAGGAGACGCAATGTGCCGATCGCGTCGGCATTCGCCGTATATTCCGCGGTCTCGAAGCTCACCTGGACATGCGATTGCGCGGCAAGATTGTAAATCTCATCGGGCTGCACTTCCTGCACGATGCGGATGAGGTTGGTGGCATCGGTCATATCACCATAGTGCAGCGACAGCCTTACGTTCTTTTCATGCGGATCCTGGTAGAGATTATCGATACGGCCCGTATTGAACGACGACGATCGCCGCTTGATGCCGTGGACGTCATAGCCCTTTGCCAAAAGAAGTTCCGCCAGATAGGCGCCATCCTGGCCGGTGATGCCGGTAATGAGCGCGGTCTTCCTAGTCATTGTGCTTCTCCGAGGTCGATAGGACGATATTCTCAATGCTAATCAGCGTGACGTCAGACATCCCAAATATCCCTTTCAAAAAAGCTGGTGCTTATCCCCATCTGTAGCGCTCGTGAGTGCTGGTTTGGCTGTGTCGACTAGCGATCTTTGCCGCTTTGTCAACGCGCGCCGAACCCCGTCAGCATGGTTCGGATCGTACGAAACACAATCAGCACATCGAGCCAAGGGGAGAAATTCTTGATGTAGTAGAAGTCGTAGTGAAGCTTCTCCAGGACATCGTCGACGGCCGCAACGTGGCCCTGGTTGACTTGCGCCCATCCGGTAATGCCAGGCCGAACGATGTGGCGGTAGCGATAGAATGGCAGTTCCGCCTCGTACCATCTCGACAGTACGAGCGCTTCGGGCCGTGGTCCGATCCAGCTCATGTCGCCGCGCAGGATGTTGAATGCCTGCGGCAGCTCGTCGATCCTGGACTTTCTCAGGAACTGTCCCAGGCGAGTGATGCGTGAATCGCCTACCTTCGTGATGGCCGCTTCCTTCTCGTCGACAGCTGTATCGCTGAGTTTCATCGTTCGAAACTTGTAGACCTCGTAGGGATGGCCTCTATAGCCCATTCGCTTCTGTTTAAATAGCGCCGGTCCAGGCGAATCAATCTTTACGGCAATCGCTACTAACAACAGCAACGGCGAGAAAGCAACAAGCACAAATAAGGCAGAAGCCCAGTCTATCGCCTGCTTTATCTTAAGGTAGGCCTGGTTTGGATTCAGAGAGCCTAGGGTGTTTTCAGAAAGATGCTCGATTTCTACCCTGCCGGTGAGCGATTCACTGATTTGCTTGACATGGTAGACCGGCGTTCCCGAGAGAGCGCGATCGGCGATATACCGCTCCCACTCATCCGAAAGGTCGGCTCGAAGATCGGCCACCACCCCGCTCGCGTGCTCGACAACCGTGCTGGTCGAATGAATCCTGTGCCAGCTCACACCTGGTACACTCTCCAGCCTGTCGACGTCTCCGCCGGGAATTATCGCCAGCCGGTATACATCCAGCCTACGCGTCACCAGGCTCAAGCCAAAATACCACAATGTCGACTGAATAAAGCTCGCTGCCGCCTGGAACCGGCTGTAGTCGAATCTGAAAAAGAAGATCGTCGCGAACACGAGGCCGTAGGTCAGGGCAAAGGTTGGCAGGATGTAGCCAGCCGCTGCAACGCCCGGGAAATTGCCGATGCGCTTATAAAACAGATAGCCTGTCGTGTGGGCGATGAATGCCGCGAAGATCGTAACCTGCATGTTCGATTGCCAGATCACTTGTTGATCAACCGACAGGCGTAACAACGCCGGCAGCAGGATGGCGAATGTCAATCCGCCAAGCAGCTGAAAGCGCATCCGGAGCAGGAGATGCCGTTTGTTGGGTAAATGGATGGTCGTGGCAATCAATTTGAATCCCGCGAATCGGGCCCCATGAAAACCTGAATGTTCACTAGACAGGATGCCGCTCTCGGCCAACGCTCGAATAGGCTATACCTTCCTTCACGACGTCCTCGCGGCGGTAGACGTTTCGTAGGTCAACCATCACCGGCGTTGCCATGAGTGCGCGGAGCCGCTTCAGATCCAATGACCGAAACGCATTCCATTCGGTGACGATGACGATTGCGTGCGATGCATCAGCTACCGCGTAAGCGCTTTGCCCGAATTCAATGCCCTCGATCATCTTGCGCGCCTGCTCCATGCCGACCGGATCATAGGCCTTGATCGAGGCGCCCGCGTCCTTGAGGGCCTGAATGATGGCCAATGAGGGGGCGTCGCGCATATCGTCGGTGTTCGGCTTGAACGTAAGGCCAAGGATACCGATGGTTTTGCCGCGCACAGAGCCGCCGCAGGCCTCGACCACCTTGCGAGCCATCGCCCGTTTGCGCTGGTCATTTATCGAGACCGTCGTTTCAATCAGCCGCACGGGGCTTGCCGCGTCCTGCGCGGTCTTGACCAGCGCCAGCGTATCTTTCGGGAAACAGGAACCGCCATAGCCCGGCCCGGCGTGAAGGAACTTTGCGCCGATGCGATTGTCCATGCCGATGCCGCGCGCGACGTCCTGAACATCGGCTCCCAACCGCTCGCAAAGATCGGCAATTTCGTTGATGAAGGTGATCTTCATGGCCAGAAACGCGTTGCCGGCATATTTGGTAAGCTCCGCCGTACGCCGGTTCGTATAGAAGATCGGAGCGGCGTTCAGCGAGAGCGGGCGGTAAATCTCGGCCATGACCGCTTTGGCTCTGTCGGTATCGGTCCCGACAATGATACGGTCGGGCCGCTTGAAGTCCTCGATTGCCGATCCTTCGCGAAGAAACTCCGGATTGGAGACCACCGCAAAATCAGCGGTGGGATTTTGCTCGCGGATGATCCGTTCCACCTCATCGCCGGTACCGACAGGGACGGTCGATTTCGTCACCACGACCGTAAATCCTTTGAGCGCGCGGCCAACTTCGGCGGCCGCATCGTAAACGAAGGACAGATCGGCGTGCCCATCGCCACGCCGTGACGGCGTGCCGACGGCTATGAAGACGACATCCGATTGAGAAACGGCATCGGCCAGATTGTCGTCGAAACGCAAGCGACCTTGCGCGGTATTCGTGGTGACGAGGTCGTCGAGCCCTGGCTCATAGATCGGTATCTTGCCAAGTTTGAGCATGGCAAGCTTTTCCGCATCCCGGTCGACGCAGCAGACCTGATGGCCAAAGTCGGCGAAGCAGGCCCCCGAGACGAGCCCTACATAGCCGGCACCAATCATTGTTATCCGCATATCGCGTACTCTCATCAGCGCCGACGAGACGATCTCGTCAGACAACGCCTAGTCCCACCGAAGAACGGCTACCGCACTCCCGGGTGAAAACCCGAGAGCCGATCCTACAACAATTTGCATCGCCTCGCCGCACCTCGATGCTTACGACTATGCGATGGCGACGAGATCCCTGGTATCAAGGTCGACAGGTATCTCGCCATTCATGATCGCAATCAGAACCCGAGCCCTTCCGGCTGGATCGAGCCGGTCAAGGCGACCGATCATTTCCGCGAACGGGCCGGAAAGGATCCGAACCGAAGCACCGGCTGCGAGGCCGCCACTGAAGTCGAGCAGGCCGTGCCTGCCGGTCAACGCAATGAAGCGCTCTACCAGACCCGAGGGGACAGGCAAAGGCCGGTCCCCTTGCATGACGAGGGAGCGCACACCGAACGTTCCGTTGATCGAGCGCCAACGTTGCAGCGCGACGTCAAGGGCGATGAACATATAACCCGGGAAATAAGCTGCGGACCGTGTTGCGAGACGCCGGGCATGACGCACGGTTTTCTCGCAGCGAGGCACAAAGGGCTCGAATCCCTGGATCCGGAGATGCCGCTCTGCGACATGCTCCTTCCCGGGAAAGACGCTGGCCGCATACCAGCGCGTTGCCGGCGCGGCGGTCGGCTCAGGCGACAGGGCTGTTGCCTTGCTCGTTGTTTTTTCCGCGCTACTCACGTGTCTTCCTTCGGCGGTCGGCGGCATGATCTCAGGTCAACGGTTACGACAGTGTGTGGATACCAGCAAGCAACCAAGCCACTAGAGTCAAGGCGGTTGGGTTAAGAATTTCCTACACATTGTCCAGAAATTTAGCTGTGCCTAAATAATCATCGAGCCGCTTTCTTTTTCAGCTGGCTGAGATGCTATGTCGAGCAATTTATTTCCATACGTAGGTGCTTGGTTACGCTGGTCGTGACGAATCGCCCGTTGGTTCTGGTACTTAGTCCGTCGACTTGAAGCTAATATGACGGATGGCGTCGCGCACAAGGCTGCCGCCAGCGACAAAGATCCTGCACGGCCACACCAACTACGGCGAAAAATCACTGTCGCGCAGAACAGGTTATCACCGCTCGACCGGCTTCACGAACGCTTCAACAGCGACCAGACAGCCGGCACCAGGCTCGCGGCCAGCGCAACCTTGATCAGATCACCGACGATAAAGGGCAACACCCCGAACTGCCAGGATTTTTCCGGGCCGATCAACAGCGCCAGCCAGGCAAAGCCCATTACCATCATGACGATCTCGGCCACCAGCATGGCATTGAAGAGCTTGATAGGATGGCGATCCCAGCCACGGTCGGCAGCCCAGCCGACGATCGCCGCCATGACGACGAAGCCGGCTAGATAACCGCCGGTCGAACCGAGCATGTAAGCGATACCGATGCCCTTTTCGGGCGTGCTCTGGAAGACCGGAAGGCCCAACGCGCCCTCGGCCATGTAGAGAAGCAGCGTGGCGACGCCAAGGCGCATGCCAAAGGAGGCAGCGATCAGGAAGACGGCGAGCGTCTGCATCGAGATGTCTACCGGTCCGAGCATGACCTTGGTCTTGGCAGACAAGATCATCAGCAACGTTCCGGCGATCGCCAGCAAAAGCTGTCCTGCCAGCCGGGCCGCGCCCTTTTCAGGCAAAGCGAGAGAAATGAGCGGACGCATCGTCGTTGCAATTGCCATAGTCTTCCCCGTTCCGGATTGCCGCCGAACGCGGCCTTGCGTTTTCCTATATTGGCTTCCGTGCTATGCGGCAATCGGTTTTGCCCTCGCCCCAAAAAAGGTCGCGACGTTCGCATGGCGCTGAAATTCGATACACGCTTCGATCCGGCCTATGGCCATGGCGTAGCCGTTGCGCCTGGTATTCAACGCGTCACCGCCAGGAACCCAAGCCCGTTCACCTTTCACGGAACCAACAGCTATATCGTCGGGCGCGAGACGCTGGCGGTGATCGATCCCGGACCGGATGACGAGGCACATCTTCGAGCACTGCTCGAAGCGATCGGGACCAGGCCGGTCAGCCATATCTTCATCAGCCACACGCATCGCGACCATTCGCCGCTGGCGGCTCGGTTAAAGCAGCATACGGGTGCGGTGGTTCTGGCGGAGGGCCGGCATCGCCCGGCGCGGCCGTTGCGCACCGGCGAGGTCAATCCACTCGATGCCAGCGCCGACACCGACTTTGTTCCTGATATCGCGCTGCCGGACGATATGGTGATCGACGGCGACGGCTGGGCGATGCGGACGGTGCTGACGCCCGGCCATACCGCCAATCACGCGGCCTTCGCGCTGGAGGGAACCGGCATCCTTTTCTCGGCCGATCACGTCATGGCGTGGGCAACCACGATCGTCGCACCGCCGGATGGCGCGATGGCGGACTACATGACATCGCTCGATCGGCTGATCGAACGCGATGACCGGCTGCTGCTGCCCGGCCATGGCGGGCCGGTGACCGAGTCGCGCAGCTTCATGCGCGGATTGAAAACGCATCGCAAAATGCGCGAACGGGCAATTCTGGAGCGGATCAACCGCGGCGACCGGACAATCAAGGACATGGTGGACGCGATCTATCGAGACACCGACCCGCGCCTGCATGGCGCGGCCGGCCTGTCGGTGCTTGCCCATCTGGAAGACCTGGTGGCGCGCGGCCTGGTCCACACCGATGGCGCGCCGGCTATCGATGGCGTCTATTCGCCGGCAACGTAGCACACTTCGGATATCATTCCGCCGGCGCCACGCCCACCTGGCCGGCGACTTCCTGGTCGAGTTCGGAAAGGAAATCGGTGATGCGCGCTGCATTGTCGCCAAGGTCGTAGCGGCCGTAACGCGAGGCCGATCGCATATCGACGATGACCGCATCGCCGTCGTCGGTCACGCGGATGGCGACATCGGCGGGAAGACCAAGCAGCAAGCTCTTGGCCAGCGCATCGACCCTCACGTCGCTTTGCCCTGCTGCGTCTGGAAACGGCGCCGTGAGCTGCCAGCCGCGCCGATCGAGCACCGTTTTGACCGCCTCCAGAATGCGATCGAAAGGCAAGGTGTAGCTGCGTCCGGTAACAAGCGGATAAGCTTCGATTTGCAGGCGCTGCTCGCCGGGTGTCGGCGGCAAAAGCTCGTTCATATCCTTTGTCCGGGTAGAAATATCGAGCGCCGGCGGGTCGTCGAAATCCGTCGAGATGTCGCGCAGCGGCGGATAGGTCGCCGCCCAATAGGCCCCGACAGCGTAAGGGATGAGCACCAGAAACGCCAGCAAGGCGCCGGCGGTCAGGTCTTGGCCGCCACGATCACCGAAGTTCCACAATCGCGCGAAGGCAAACCCGGCAAACAAAAGCGCAAACGCGGCCAGCAAGGCGACAATGCCAAGCACCCATAGGAAAGCTTGGGTCTCGACGAGGTCATAGCGATGGCCGATGAGAGCGGTCAGCAGCAGGACTGCCGAAAACGCACCAGCGCGCCGCGACCAACCGGCAGCCCTCGACGTTTGTCGCTCGGGAATTCCCGTCATTGGTTTCCGCGCTGCCCCAACCCGAACACAGGCATAGTGCCTTTCAGCGGCGGCTTGAAGACGCAAAGACGCCGCATCTCCGGTCAATCCGTCGGCAGGTGATAATCCCGGAACTGCTGGCGCAAGGTAATCTTCTGGATCTTGCCGGCAGCGGTGTGTGGGATTTCGCCGACAAAAGCGACGTCGTCCGGCATCCACCACTTCGCCACCTTGCCGTCCATGAAAGCGAGAATATCCGTCTTGGTCGGCTCCCTGCCCGGCTTGCGCACGACCACGAGTAAAGGCCGCTCGCCCCATTTCGAATGCGGAATGCCGATGGCGGCGGCCTCCGCCACATCGGGATGGCCGACCGCGAGGTTCTCGAGCTCGATGGTCGAGATCCATTCGCCGCCCGACTTGATCACGTCCTTGGCGCGGTCGGTGATCTGCATATAGCCTCCGGGGTCGATATGCGCGACGTCACCGGTATCGAACCAGCCGTCTTGATCGAACTGTTCGGATCCGATGCCGCCATAATAGGCGCGCGCGATGGCCGGCCCGCGGACCTTGAGCCGGCCGAAGGTCTTGCCGTCCCATGGCAGTTCGTTGCCGGCGTCGTCCGTCACCTTCATTTCGATGCCGAACGGTGTAAAGCCTTGTTTCTGCTGGACGCCGAGGCGGGCCTCGCCCTTCAGCCCGGCGTAATCCGGCTTCAGGGTGCACAGCGTGCCGAGCGGCGACATCTCGGTCATGCCCCAGGCGTGGACGACTTGGACATCGTAACTGTCCTGGAACTTCGTCGTGAGCGCGCGTGGACAGGACGAGCCGCCGATGACGACTTTCTGCAGATAGGGCAGTTTCTTGCCGGTCTCTTCCAGATACTGGAGGAGCATCATCCACACCGTCGGCACGGCGGCGCTGAAGGTCACCTGCTCGGTGTCGAGCAGCTCGTAGAGCGAAGCGCCATCCATCTTGCAACCGGGCATGACCAGCTTGGCGCCGACCATCGGCGCGCTCTGGGCAAGGCCCCAGGCATTGGCGTGGAACATCGGCACGACCGGCAATATGGTATCGCGCGACGACAGGCCCATGGCGTCGGGCATGGCGGCGATCATGGCGTGCAGCACGTTCGAACGATGGCTGTAGAGGACGCCTTTCGGGTCGCCCGTGGTGCCCGAGGTGTAGCACATACCGGCGGCGGTGTTTTCGTCGTATGTCTTCCAGGCGAAGTTGCCGTCGGCTTCTGCAAGCCATTCTTCGTACGCAACCACATTGGGCAGCGCAGTCTCCGGCATATGCGCGTTGTCGGTCAGCACGATAACCTGCTTCAGCGACTTGACCGCGCCGGCGATCTTTTCGAGCAGCGGCAGGAAGGTCAGGTCGACGAAGATCGCCTTGTCCCCGGCATTGTTCATGATCCAGGTGATCTGCTCGGGAAAGAGCCGCGGGTTGAGCGTGTGATAGATGGCGCCGACACCCATGATGCCGTACCAGGCCTCGACGTGGCGCGCGGTGTTCCAGGCCAGGGTCGCGATGCGGTCGCCAAGCCCGAAACCGTCACGCTCGAGCCGCTCGGCGACCTTCAGGGCACGATCATGGATTTCGGCATATGTGCTGCGCACGATCGGCCCCTCGATCGAACGCGACACGATTTCGCGGCTGCCGTGCTGCCGCTCGGCGTTGTCAATCAGCTTATGGCAAAGCAGCGGCCATTCCTGCATCAGCCCGAGCATCTTGTTCCTCCCGTTATTTTTCGCCATTGTGGGACGAACCGGCGGATTGTCCAGCCAGGATCGGGCTGGAGCGGGGCATGGAGCCAATTGAGGCCGAATTCGCCACAATCCGGCCATGCTCGGCGTTAACGTTGATTAACGGCGGGGCGCGATTGGCGAATGAAAGAGGTTCGCATGGACGCGCAGCTCGACGACAAAGCCCTCGAAAATACGCTTGCCGAAAGTCTGGCCGATCTGGTGGCGGCCGACGTCGCGCAGGCCGATCTGGTGCCTGACGCCAAAGCCGTTTCCGAAGATGAATTCGTCGAGGTCGTCGGTGGCGCCCTCGAGGCGGTCGGCGGCACGCTCTTGTTCAAGATGTGCGTCGAGAACGAGGGCGAAAGTCAGCACGTCGCTGCCGCCTGCGTCGGCGACGGCGGCAATCGCCAGTTCCTGCTGCTCACCTTGCCGACCAGCGGTGGTGCGCTGAAGGTCGAGACCACCTCGAAAAGCACCAATCCGGTGGCCGGCATTGCCGCCGCCTATGCCGGGCTGATGGACGCTTTCCAGGCCGCCGCCTGATTTTAGGCGGGATACCGGAGGAAAGCGCAAGACTGCCACCCGCGGGCGATGCCCGCCGGTGGCTGGCAGGTCTTGCGCAGCGCGCTTGGCAGACACATCTTGGGTTGAGGCAAGGAGACCCGACATGGACCAGATCGCAAACCCGGCACCCGGCTTTCAACACAATCCGGACAAGGTCATCACCGTCGAGCCTTATAAGGGCATCGTGACGGTGCGCGCCGGCGATACCGTCATCGCCTCGTCCAGCAAGGTCAAGGTGCTGACCGAACCTCCCTATCCGCCTGTTTTCTACATTCCGTTCGACGACATCGACTTCAACCAGCTTGGCAAAACCGAACACTCGACCCATTGCCCCTACAAGGGCGATGCCAGCTATTGGAGCGTGCTGCCCGCCGGCGATGCAGGCAAGGATGCGATGTGGGCCTATGAGCGGCCGTTCGACGAGACGGCCGATATCCGCGACCACGGCGCGTTCTATCCGAACAAGGTGACCATCGAGGCCACGCCCGGCTGATCAGTCGGTGGTGCCTTCATCGCCGACGCCGTCGGCATCGTCGAGACGCACGAAGGTGAGGCCCTTGGCCTTCAGCGCCAGAAGTCCCTGCACCACGCCTTCGCCGGCCGCATGGGTCGGCTGGTTGATGTGAGCGATGATGACGTCGCCGTCCTTCGCCGCGGCAATGCGCCGGGCGGTCTCTTTTGCGCCGAGCAATGAGCCGCCATCGCCGTTGATTGAGAATCCTGCGATCTTGAAACCAAGCTTGCGTATCATCGCGATTGCCGACGGGCTGTATTCGGCGGTTGCGCCGCGAAACCATTTCGGCGCCGGTTCGCCGGTCACGGCAAGAGCGGCAGCACCCAATTCGACCTCGGCCAGCACGGCCTCCGGGCTGCCGGCACTGCGAATGCCGTAGATCTTTTGCGGCGTGTCGACAGCCGGGACATGGCGGCCGCCATGGTTTTCCAATTCAAACAGTTCGGGATGCGCCCGCATGATCTCGACGGCGGCGGCGTTGTGCTTCAGCCAGATGCCGGTGACGAAAATGGTGGCAGGAATCTTGTTTTCCACCAGCGCCGAGAGAATCCGTGTGTCGGTCCTTCCGCCGCACGCATCGAGCGTCAGCGCGACGCGGCCGCCGCCCGCCTCGGCCTTGATGTGCAGCGTCGGTGCGACGAGCAACTGGGCGTTGCCAGGAGAAATAACCCACAGCGATATCGCAATGGCGCAAAAATACTTTTGGAACGGGCGCATCGATTATTTCCAGGTCGGCCAGATCAAAGTTGAAGCGGCGACCCCAAGACCGCCATCAAGGCGGAAATCGGGACGATGCCCCTGCAAAAGCGTCGGCAGCGGCAATTTGACCGCCGGCCTGACCTTTGGCAAGCGCGAGGTCAAATGCGTGCTCCACGTCCTTAACCTTACGTGAAAGGATCGCGAGCACCGCCTCGACCACCGCTTTGACCTCAAGTCGCCAGACGCAGCAAGCCTTGCTCGGATCGGGTCGGCGGCACAGGTCCCTGGCTATGCACTCGCAAGGCATGGGGGGCCGCGGCGTAACACTGGCCACGCCGACAGGCCCCCAGACGGCCGGGTCGGTCAGGCCGAACAGGCCGACAACCGGCGTTCCGGCGGCGGCAGCCATGTGCATCGGGCCACTCTCGTTTCCCAGAAACAGGCGTGCCTGGCCGAGGACCGCCAGCAGCGTTGCCAGCGACAGCGCCCCGACCACGTTGACGACCGGCGAAGCGGCCTTGGCGACGATGCGCTCGGCAGATGCCCGTTCATCGGGGCCGCCGACAAGCAGGAAGTCCAACCCGGTCTGCCGCGAGATCTCGTCGATCGCCAGCGCAAAACGTTCCGGCTGCCATTGCCGCCCCCGGAAGCTCGCTCCTGCATGAACGGCTATGAAGGCGTTGCGCCGGAGATGATGCCGGTCGAGGAGCGCCAATGCCCTGGCGGTCTCCAGCGGCAGCGGCTCAATCGTTGGGACCGGCGCACGCAACTCCACGCCAAGCGCCTCAAGCGGCGAAAGTTAGCGGTAGAGATAATGCTGGCCACCAAAGCCAAACGGCTTGGCTAGGACGTTAGCGGGCTGGCGTGCAGCCAGCGCAACGGTTTTTCGGGAGGATCATATCCGACGCGGGTCTTGGCGTTGACGAGCCTGACGATGATGCGTGAGGTTTTGGAATCGGCCAGGTCGATGGTCAGGTCAAACCGGAACCGGCGCAGAGCGCGCACCATCGCGTAAAGCTCGCGACCACGCTGCACAGGGGTGCCACGCATCCGTACGCGCCGGAACGCCACCACGTCCGAGGCGATGCCATGAGCCAACAGGAAACTGGCAAAGTTCGCCTCGCAAAGGAACACTATCCTGGCCTTTGGATATTGGAGGCGCAGGTTTCTGGCGAGCGCGGAAGCGAGGACAAGATCGCCGATGAATTTCGTCTGGAGGATGAGAATCGAGCGGACGTGCGCGGGCGGGTTCTGCAACATGTGTTTCTGGCACCGGGGCGGGTTCGGGGGCCGGAAACTGGGCAGAAACGATGTCGGGATTTGGAGCCGACAGACGCACGTTCGCGTGAATTCGGTTACAAATCGGTAAGGTCAGATGCCGGTGGACTCCAACTCCTATCCGCGGCCGTTCTTTGCAGCCTGCACCGCCGCTTGCGCGGCGGCCAGCCTGGCGATCGGCACCCGGTATGGCGAGCACGAGACGTAGTCGAGGCCGACCTTTTCGCAGAAATGGATCGAGGCCGGGTCGCCGCCATGCTCGCCGCAAATACCGAGCTTGATGTCGGGCCGCGTCGCCCTGCCCTTTTCGGCCGCCATCCGCACCAGCTCGCCGACACCCTCTATGTCGAGCGACACGAAGGGATCCTGCTCGATGATGCCTTTTTTCCGGTAGGTCTCGAGGAACGAGGCGGCATCGTCGCGCGAGATGCCGAAGGTGGTTTGGGTCAGATCGTTGGTGCCGAAGGAGAAAAATTCGGCCGCCTCGGCGATGACGTGAGCGCGAATTGCGGCGCGCGGCAATTCAATCATCGTGCCGGTCAGGTAATCGACCTTGACGCCGGTCTCTTCCATCACGCTTTTGGCGACGGCGTCGATGCGTGCCTTGACGAAGTCGAGCTCCTTCACCAGCCCGACCAGCGGTACCATGATTTCGGGGACCACCAGCGCGCCGGCCTTCCTGCCGGCCTCCACGGCTGCCTCGAAGATGGCTCGTGCCTGCATCTCTGCGATTTCGGGATATGAGACGGCAAGCCGGCAGCCGCGATGGCCGAGCATCGGATTAAACTCGTGCAGCGCTTCGGTGCGCCGCCTGAGCTTGTCCGGCGACACGTTCATGGCAGCGGCGACCTCGGCCACCTCCTCCTCGGTCTTCGGCAGGAATTCGTGCAGCGGCGGATCGAGCAGGCGGATCGTCACCGGCAGCCCGGCCATGATCTCGAACAGCTCGAGGAAATCGGAGCGCTGCATCGGCAACAGCTTGGCCAGCGCCGTTCGGCGGTCCTTTTCGGTATCGGCCAGGATCATCTCGCGCATGGCAACGATGCGGTCGCCGTCGAAGAACATGTGCTCGGTGCGGCAAAGCCCGATGCCTTCGGCGCCGAAGGACCGCGCCATGCGCGCATCGAGCGGGGTCTCGGCATTGGTGCGCACCTTCATGCGGCGCGCGCCGTCGGCCCACTCCATGATGGCGGCGAAATCGCCCGAGAGTTCCGGCTGCAGCATCGGTACGGCACCCTTCAGCACCTGGCCGTTGCCGCCGTCAATGGTAATGATGTCGCCCTTGCGGAAGGTCGCGCCCATCGCCATCAGCGTGCCGGCCTTGTAGTCGACGCGCAGCGAGCCGGCTCCCGAAACGCAAGGCTTGCCCATGCCGCGCGCAACAACGGCGGCGTGGCTGGTCATGCCGCCGCGCGTCGTCAGGATGCCTTCGGCCGCATGCATGCCGTGGATGTCTTCGGGGCTGGTCTCAATGCGCACCAGGATCGCCTTTCGGCCTTGTGTCTTGGCCTCCTCGGCGTCGTTCGAGGAAAACACGACTTCGCCGGTGGCAGCACCCGGCGAGGCCGGCAGGCCGACGCCGATAATGTCGCGCGCCGCTTTTGGATCGATTGTCGGATGCAGCAACTGGTCGAGCGAGGCCGGATCAATGCGGGCGACGGCCTCTTCCTTCGAAATCAGTCCATCCCTGGCCATGTCGACCGCAATCTTCAGCGCCGCCTTGGCGGTGCGCTTGCCGGACCTGGTCTGCAGCATCCATAATTTGCCGCGTTCGATGGTGAATTCGAGATCCTGCATGTCGCGGTAATGTTTTTCCAGGCGGTCGGAGATGATGACGAAAGCCTGGAAGGCGTCCGGCATCAGCTTCTGCAGCGACGGCTTGTCGGAGCCGGCGGCAATGCGCGCCGCCTCGGTGATGTTCTGCGGCGTGCGGATGCCGGCGACGACATCCTCGCCCTGCGCGTTGACCAGGAACTCGCCATAGAGCTGCTTTTCGCCGGTCGACGGATTGCGGGTGAAGGCGACGCCGGTGGCCGAGGTGTCGCCCATATTGCCGAAGACCATGGCCTGGACGTTGACCGCCGTGCCCCAGCTTTCGGGAATGTCGTGCAGACGCCGGTAGGTGATGGCGCGGTTGTTCATCCAACTGGAAAACACCGCGCCGATGGCGCCCCAGAGCTGCTCGTTCGGATCCTGCGGAAACGGTTTGCCGAGCTCCTCCTCGACCTTGGCCTTGTAGAGCGCGATCACGCCTTGCCATTCGATGGCCGTCAGCTCGGTGTCGAGCTCATGGCCGAGCCCACCCTTCTGGTCTTCGAGGATCTCCTCGAAGACCTCATGGTCGAGGCCCATGACGACGTCGGAATACATCTGGATGAAACGGCGATAGCTGTCATAGGCAAAGCGCGGATCGCCTGAATCGGCGGCAAGTGCCTCGACCGTCTCATCGTTGAGGCCGAGATTGAGCACGGTGTCCATCATGCCGGGCATGGAGGCGCGGGCACCGGAGCGAACCGACACCAAAAGCAGGTTCGAGGGATCGCCGAAACGGCGCCCGGTCAGCCGGCCGATGTGATCGAGGGCGACCGCCACATCCGCTTCCAGCGAGGCCGGATAGGCGTGGCCGTTGGCGTAATAAGCGTTGCAGACCTCGGTGGTGATGGTGAAGCCTGGCGGCACCGGCAGGCCCAGGCTGCACATTTCGGCAAGGTTGGCGCCCTTGCCGCCGAGCAGATTGCGGTCGCCGGCACGGCCTTCCGCGGCGCCGTCGCCAAAGGTGTACACCCATTTGGTCATGCTTGCTCCCCGGTTGCAGGAGATTGGAAATATTGGCAAATCGAGCGATATGATGCTGCAGTGCGAAAGGCAAGGCATCGACCAAGCCGGCCGGCCTCTACAATCGATTAAGGAAAAGCGGCGCCGAAAAGACTTGCTTTTTGGAAAGCTTTGTTGTAGAACATAACGAGAACAAAAAGTAGAGCGATGAGAATGACCGGAAAGCTCGATTATCTGGAAATGCCGGCGACGGGCGGAACACTGGACAGCGTGAAGGCTTTCTACAGCGCGGCCTTCTCATGGTCGTTCACCGATTACGGGCCGACCTATTCAGCTTTTGCCGAAGGGCTGGACGGCGGTTTTCAGGCGGATGGCCAAGATGCGCCGGCCAAGCCGCTGCCCGTGCTTTATTCCGAAAGGCTGGAGGAAACATTGAGCGCCGTCGAAAATGCCGGCGGCACCATCGTCAAGCCGATCTTTTCATTCCCCGGCGGCAGGCGGTTCCATTTCGTCGATCCGGCCGGCAATGAAATGGCGGTATGGGGTGAATAGATCCGTTCAAAGTAGCGACTGCAAAACTGGTGGATCGGTCGCGCATAGTCGGCATTGAGCTTTCTCCCGGCTCGTCCTATAAGGCCGCGCGCACAGCGGGCAGGCTCCGGCTGTTGGGGCGTCGCCAAGTGGTAAGGCATCGGTTTTTGGTACCGACATTCCCAGGTTCGAATCCTGGCGCCCCAGCCAGTTCTCCAATTCTGACGATCTCCCGAGTCGTAATCCCAGTTGCAGACACCTTGGTCGAGGACTGGTATCTGCGGTATCTGTCCACAACAAATTGGTGTCTCCGGCAGAGAGCGCGATGCGGCTGGCATCTTAGTTTAATGTCGGCTCAATTGGCCGGGCAGTCAAATGCATCTTGTGGAGAAAAGCAGTTTTTCTGCCACGGCTTGGCGTTCGATCTTATAGTTTGAGACTTTTATAATCCAAAACATCGGATTTTTTTTCGCTATTCTTCAGATAAGTCAGCGCCTCCAACGCCTCTCTAGTAGCAACCGGCGCAACTATCAAACTAATTTTAATAAAATTCAATTTCTTTTTAACGACTGCGATCATGTTATCTTGTGCTGTCAGCAACAAGTAGAATGTCGCAGAAATATCAATAAGCATCTCTCGGAAAACAACGTGGGCATCTCTGAAGAGAAATTTTCTTTTATCGCACAATGTCGACTATCCGTAAGTATATTTTTCGCCGCAACGTGAGAATCCCGCCGCCGATCAACCATTCTATCAGGGCGTGCAGGTATGTGATTTGGCGCTAATATACACCCTCTAGTAGGCAGGCATCCGCGGGGCGCTATCGAATCAAAATGAGGGATTATGGATGGCGACTCTCCATTACACGTCGGGCGGATCCGGCACGGACATTGCAAAAGCCGGATTCAATCTGGCTAGCGTGCAATATGTTGACCAGGTCAACGAGCTGCCAGAGGGCATGAAAGGCTTGGTCTACCTCGACGAGGCCAACGGAGTAACCCAATCCTTTATCGACAAGGTTACTCCTTTCCTCGGCAATCCGAACGTATTTGGGTTCTTCCTGGTTGACGAGCCGGATCCCACCGGCCAATGGGGTACCTACGCCTCTGCCGCAAATCTGAAGGCAGAATCCGACTGGATCCATGAGCATTTTCCAGGCGCCAAGACCTACATCACAATGATGAGCTTGGGGACATCGGCGAATCCGGATTTCAGGGGCACGTACAATCCCGCCAATACGGGTATCGATTACTACGGCATAGATGTCTATCCCGTCCGCACGGATGGCCCGGTCGACTACAACATGATCGATAAATTCGTCGCCGCCGCTCAGGCATCGGGCATCCCGACGAGCCAGATCGTTCCGGGTTACCAGGCGTTTGGAGGTGGCGAGTATAACACCGATATGGGTGGCAAATATGTGGTGCCCACCGCCGCCCAGATGGAAATCATGATGGAGCACTGGGCCAAGCTGGTTCCGTCACCCGCCTTCGACTACGCATACGCCTGGGGTTCGCAGCGAGGCGACACAGCGTTGGAGAGCTCTTCGGAACTGCAGGCCGTTTTCCGGGAACACAACCTTGCAACGACGGGGACCACTCCGCCTCCCGTCGACACAAGCGACACCTTGTATGGCACCAGCGGCGACGATGTGTTTCACGGGGCCGGCGGCCACACGATGATCGGCTATGGTGGCAATGACACCTATTATGTCGATGACATCCGCGACAAGGAGATCGAGGCTGCGGGCGGCGGTACCGATAAAGCATTCGCCTCCGTAAGTCATGCGCTTGCGGCCGGCTCCGAGATCGAGCTTCTCGCCACCAACAATGCATCAGGCACGGCGGCAATCAACCTCACTGGCAATGAATTCGCCCAGACCATCCAGGGCAATGCCGGCGCCAATGTCATCAACGGCCTCGGCGGCGCCGACACTATGGCCGGCTATGGCGGCAACGACACTTATTATGTCGACAATGCTGCCGACAAAGTGATCGAGGCCGCTGGCGGCGGCTCCGACAAGGTGATCACTTCAGTGAGCCATGCGCTTTCGGCCGGCTCGCAGATTGAGCTCCTCGCCACCACGAACCCGTCTGGCACGACGACGATCAATCTGACGGGCAACGAGTTCGCTCAGACCATCCAAGGCAATGGCGGCACTAACATCATCAATGGCGGCGGCGGCGCCGACACCATGATCGGATATGGCGGCAACGACACCTATTATGTCGACAACGCTGGCGACAAAACGATCGAAGCGGTAGGCGGCGGCACCGACAAGGTGATCACTTCGGTGAGCCATGCGCTTACCGCCGGCTCGCAGATCGAGCTTCTCGCCACCAGCAACTCGTCCGGCACGGCGCCGATCCACCTCAACGGCAACGAGTTCGCCCAGACCATCCAGGGCAATGCCGGTAGCAATGTCTTCAATGGCCTCGGTGGTGCCGATACGATGGTCGGCTATGGGGGCAACGACGGCTACTATGTCGACAATGTCGGCGACAGAGTGATCGAAGCGGTAGGCGGCGGTCGCGACAACATAGCCACCACGGTGAGCTATGCGCTTGCGGCCGGCTCGGAGGTCGAGCTTCTCGCCACGAGGTATCCCTCCGCCACCACTGCAATCAACCTGACCGGCAACGCCTTTGCCCAGACCATCCAAGGCAATGCCGGCGCGAACATCATCAACGGTGGCGGCGGTGCCGACATCTTGACCGGTAACGGAGGCAATGATGCTTTCGTGTTCAACAGCGCTCTTGGAGCCGGCAATATCGACAAGGTCACCGACTTCAACAAGCTCCAGGACAAGATCCAGCTCGACGATGCCGTTTTTGCCGGGCTTAAGTTGGGCGGCCTTTCATCCGATGCTTTCTTTGCCGGTACGGCTGCGCATGACAGCTCCGACCACATCATCTACAACAGCTCAACCGGAGCGCTCTCTTTCGACAGCGACGGGATCGGTGGCACAGCTCAAATACAGTTCGCCACTCTCTCTCCAGGTCTGTCGCTTGCAGCAGGTTCATTCCTTGTAATCTGAACGACCCGGGACGGCGGACCTTGACTTCGAGACGGTCCGCCGCTTTAACTTTGTTCAAGCACCGGCTTTTTCGAAAGCAGGGTGCCCATTTCGGGCTGACGTTTACGCCCAGGAATTACATTCCGGCGTGCCGGTTTGGTGCGGACATGCTGGCCTTCCTGGCGAAGGACTGGAAGCAGTGTGGCGTACCGTCGAAGTCCGGCCCAGCTTCAAGCCATTCATGGTTTTGAGTCGCGAACCATTTTTCGTGGTGCCACGGGGGTTGTTTGTGACCCCACACTTTTGAAAAAAAGCCCCGCATAAGCGAGGCGTTCCGGCTTTGTGTTCAATGCGCAGTGGCGGGAGGCCTAAAAGTGACGCTGCCGTTGCCGATGTTGGTCACCCGCCGGCCTCTATCCGGCCGCGGTGCGACCGGGGACGAGACACGCAATATCGCGGCGCCTGAGGCTGGCACCTGGCCTCTGCTTCTTCTATAGACGGGGACCAGCCTCGGGGACCCGAATCTTCAACATGCACACCAGCGTCGGAAGCGCGGATTCGCACCTCATCGGCTATCGGGCCGACGTCGACGGGCTGCGCGCGATCGCCGTCGTCTCGGTGATAGCATTTCACCTGTCGAGATCATGGCTGCCCGGAGGATATCTGGGCGTCGATATCTTTTTCGTGCTCTCGGGCTATCTGATCACGCTGATTTTGTGGCGCGAGGCACTCAAAGAGCAGTTCTCGATCATACGCTTCTATGAACGTCGCGTCCGCAGGATCATGCCGGCCCTGCTGCTGCTGCTGTTGTTTACCACCTTGGCTGCTATCGCCCTGCTGCTGCCCGCGGATTTGATCGGCTACGCCAAGAGCATGCTCGCCTCGCTCGGTTTTGTGGCAAACATCTATTTTTGGCGCGATACGGATTATTTTTCGAGGGCTGCCGAAGCAAAGCCGCTGTTGCATGTCTGGTCGCTGGGCGTCGAGGAACAGTTCTACATTATCTTTCCCCTGTTGATTGCGGCGTTTGCCCGCTTTTGGCTGCGCGCCACCTTTCCGGCGATCGCACTGCTCACGCTCGTGTCACTGGCGTCCAATTGCCTGGCTCTCAAGGTGGGCGGCGGATCGCCGGCCTTTTTCCTGCTGCCGACCCGGGCCTGGGAGCTTGGAGCAGGCGCCCTGGTTGCTCTTCTGCCGCCCAGCCTGACGCTGCGAGGGATCGCAGCCGGCCTGGTGGGATCGATCGGAGCGCTGGCAATCGTCGTTGGCATTGTCAGCTCTGCCCAATCCTATGCTTTCATTCCCGTCGCATTGCCCGTGGTGGCCGGGACGGCGTTGGTGATAGCTGCCGGCCAAGGCAAGCAATCGCCAGTCAGCTGGGTGTTGGCGGCCGGCCCGATCACCTTTGTCGGCTTGATTTCCTACTCGCTCTATCTCTGGCACTGGCCCTTCATCGTCTTCTCGCAATATTACCTGGTCCGTGATCTCAACCTTGGCGAGATGGTCGTTGCCGTCGCCGGCATGATGATCTGCGCTATCCTGTCGTGGCGATATGTCGAGCGCCCCTTCCGCAGCCGAACTATCGCGGCACGAGCCGTATTTCTGTCCGCCGCCGCCGGCGCCACAACGCTCGCGGTGGCAGCATCAGTACTGATCTGGTCGAACGGGCTGCCCGGCCGCATGAGCGGCGAAGCTGCGGCAGTCAACGCTGCCGTCGGCACCAATTATCGTTGCCCCATCTCGAATTTCCTCCGCATGGGCCAGTCGCGCGCTTGCGTGCTCAATCTCCCGTCGCGCAATCCTGCCGATGCGAGAATTGTTCTATTGGGAAATTCGCATGCACAAATGTATGCGCCTGTCTGGGAGTCCATCTTCGCCGAGGAGGGCCTGCCCGGCCTGCTGGTCCCGGCGAACGGCTGTCTGCCGACGGTGTCCGTCAACATCTCGCAGGAGTGCATCGATGTCGCCGCAGGCAATCTCGCCGAGCTCGGCAAGCTGGCAAACACCGGGACAGTCATCCTTGGCTTGACGTGGGAACATGCCGCGGACGCGCTGGTCGATGCAAACGGCAAAGTTATCGACAGCAGCGATAACCAGGCACTCGTCGGTGGACTTGACGATCTGATCGATCGCTTGCAGGGATTTGGCAAGAAGGTCGTTCTGGTCGGCCCGATCGCCTATCCTGGATGGGATCTTCCTTCCGAAATGAGCCGCGACCTGGCCTTCGGCCGGCCACTGGACAAGCCGGCCTATCTGCCGGCCGACGAATTCCAGCGGCAATACGGGGCAATCATTCAACACTTCGAGAGCCGGCACGACATCGCCTTCGCGCGGCCGGACACGGCCCTGTGCGACGCAAGCCGATGCAACTATGTTCTGGATGGACGATCCGTGTTCGCCGACGCCAGCCACATCGCACAGGCGGAATTGTTCCGCTTCCGCTCGATCTTCAGCGATGCGCTGGCCACGCAGCGCTGAGCTTTATAGCAACGCAATCCAATGCCGGAGCTATAGCAATCCGCCAACAATCCTTCTTGTGCCGCCCATGGCCGCCAGCCCGCAGGCCATGCCGGCGCAGTCGGCGACCCAGTCGAGGATATCCATATCGCGCGCGATCAGCTGCGCGCCCTGAAGCAGCTCGATCGCCGCGCCGGTGATGGCGAGGAGCACGACCAGTCTCGTCTTGTGTTCCGGCCAGCCGAGGCTTCCGAGTGCCGCCAACACCGCGAACGCCGCGGCGTGGTTGAGCTTGTCGTGCTGGAAGGTGAAGCCCATGTCCAACTCCTGCAGGAACCGCACCGGCGAAAGCGCGAGCAGGAGAACACCGGCCAAGGTGAGCAGAAAGACGATCCTTGCCATGGTCGGAAAAGAGTCTGTGCGCAACGGTTGATCCCTTCATCTGGAACAAGGCACCCCGACTGGGACCGCTCTGCGGTGAACAGAGGCCATAAGGCAGCATCGTGACCACAATCGACCGCTGGCTAGTTGCCATCGCCGGTGTGGCGCACTCATCGGTGATCGCGCCAGTGCTGATCCGGTCGAACCGGCTGCTCGGTCGGCGTCAGCGACCAGTCCGCGCCCCTCGGTGAGGAAATCTAGCCATGTGCCAAGAGACCCGACAGGAAGAGCGCTGGGTTGGGAAGTTACAGTGTCGCCTGTCAAGGCTAAGGGAATCGTTTCCATTTGGAATGGCCGCATTATCCCGAGGAATACTGTTCCGTGCTCAGATCACTGGGCCGCTGGGCAGCTGCCGTCGCGGCGCATTTGCGATGGTAAGCCCAAATAGACTAATACTTGCCGGGGCTCGCTCTTCGAACTTGTACCGCCGCGCCTGCTTGAAGGTCTCAAAGTAATAAACGCTGGCTTTGGCGAGGCGACCGCGGGTCGCCGAAAGGACTATTGCGATTTATTCATTGTTTTCGGATAATCGGCACCGAGTCCACCGTCTTCGCGATCCCGCCGACCGAGGAGAAAAAGACTGCCTTCAGATTGGCTTTTATGGCCGTCGCGATCAACGAATCCACGCGTCAGGCGGCGCTTCGAAGCGGCGTTTCTTTTGTAGACCCGCCGTAAAGACCGGAGACGAGGTTGCCGCCGGCCTTGAAGATCGAGGCACCCACAGCCTGCTTGCCGCCGTGTCAAGCAACTAGAAATTCCAGAGCTGCTCTGCCCCTTTCGCTTCCCGGTTAGTTGTTCTCGCGGTCGAACGCCTAAATCGCGTCCGCAGCAACTCTTGGGTTTGCTAAAGGGAAAGGATTGGACTGCGCGTCCGATGTCAATACTGAGATCTGGGGATAGCCCGCCGGCGTCGGAAGCGCTCAAATGTCTGCAATTTGTCGCAGCCTTGACCCTAAGCAGAGATGCGGAGCTCCATTCAACTCGCGACACTCAATTATGCGATTGTGATCGCAGAAGAGGGCAGCTTTCTGCGCGCGGCGCGGCGCGCCGGGATCGATCACACTGCGCTCAGCCGGCGCATACGTGATCTCGAATACGCGATGGGAACGAGGATATTTCATCGCCATGCTCGAGGCGTTGAGCCAACCCCGGCCGGCGAGCGTTTCCTCGATCGTCTGCGCTCCGTGCTGCTCGAACTGGACAATACTCTGACGCTGGCCAGGACCGGCATTAAAGACGAACTACAAAGGCTTTCCATCGGCTCCAACGGACTCATCCTCGCCGGGCGAGCGCTGGATGCGATTATCGAGTTCGGGAAATGTCATCCAAATGTGACCGTCAGCTTGATGGAGGGGTCTCACCCCGAGCCCAGGGCCGCTCTGGGCGGCACCGAGGTCGACGTCACCGTGACGCCCTCCTCGCGCTCCAGTGGCGGCCAGTTCGAACTAATGTTGTGGAAGGATACTCTGGCCGTCGTTGTTGCTTCAAATCATTCTCTCGCAAGCCGCCCCGTGATCGATTGGTTGGAACTGGGCCAAGAGACGCTGCTCGTGCGCAGGGGCGAAGCATTTCTGCTCGCCGACGCTGTTGGAAATGGCGTGCAGCTTCCCGCGGTCGTTGAACATCACGTCAGCGCGGGCATCCTTCTGCGCCTCGTCGGAAATGGTCTGGGAGTCGCTCTGATCCACCACGGAGATGCCAACAGTGTTCCTGAAGGTGCGGTCTGCCGCAAGCTGCGGATCGGGGGCAAGCCGATCCAGATCTGCAATTTTGCCCGTTGGCGCCCGGACAATGCCAATCCTGCCCTGCCGGTCTTCATCGCGTTCCTGCGTGATCGGTATTCGTCCTGATGGCCGTCCGACCACAATGACCCGAAAAGTCATCCCGGCTTCAGGGTTCGTCGGACTCGGGGAAAGGCTCTGTCTTGTAGTGAACAAGGTCAGCATCGGCACTATCAGCTTTGCCGGACCGGCAACTATCTGTCCGGTCTCGCTGCCGAGCAATTCAGCATAGGTGACGAGATCGCGGACGAACGGAGTCGCACAGCTCGACCGTGATCTTGACCGGACGGTCATCGGGAATGGCGGAGAGTTTCAGCTTGGTCATGACCGATCCTTTGGCGCCGCAGCCGGTCAGCACCAAAGCTTTCGGCGATGCGCACCAGGTCGCTGAGCGCTGAACGGATTTGCGGCCAAGGAAATTCGGAGCATTCCTCCCATGCCTCGCCCTCGCGCACTACGGCATCGAGCTTGCCTGCCACACCGGCGACAGTGGTGGCGGGAGTCGCTGAGAACGCTTGCAGCAGATCTTGCATTTTCTCGCCAGCCTCGCGCTCGGCCCTGAAGGCGGCGGTGTAGCCAGTTTTCTCCGCAGCCGCATCCCAGCGTGCCTGATGCGCCGCGAAATCAGCTTCGGCCTTATTTCGGAGAGTCGCCTTATCTGGCGCTTTGCCGAGCACTTCATCGAGCATCTCGATCGAATGGACCGTCACCTGCTCACCCTCAGCCAGGCGAACGGTCACACAGGGAAAGCCGATGCTCTCGACAAGCATTGTCTCCAGGCGCTGCTGCCTGCGGCAAAGCCGCTCGGTCTGTTTGTGGACTGTCTCCCATTCCCGCCAAAGCACCAGTGCAGGATCAGAACGCACATTCGTGCTTCCGGCGCCGCTTGCGGACGCGTTGCCTTCGAGCGTCCACGCGGTGGTGGCCACGACTGTTCCCGCAAGCACTCGCCTGCGGGTGACGTAAGGCAGAGTCGTGGTATTGTCGGAATCAGCCATGATCCGAGCTCCAATCAGCTTGGGTTGCGGTCAGGCCGGGCGGGATGGTGCAAACATCCTGTTCGGCCGCGAATTTGCCGCCGTATAACCGGGACAATTTGACAAGTTACCGGTGAAAAGTCAACCCAAGAGACAAACGTTTGACCTATAGTAAAATTTCTGCCGCGCAGTGTCGGGGCGCTCGCGCGATGCTGGGGATAAGTCAGCGCGAGCTGGCGGACGCGGCCAAGGTATCACGCCCTACGGTGGTCGATTTCGAGCGAGGCGCCCGGGTTCCGCATCCGAACAATATGGCAGCGATTCGCCAAGCGTTGGAGGTTGCCGGTATCGAATTCATCCCAGAAAACAGCGGCGGACCCGGCGTACGACTGGTACGCCATCTCGAAAGTAAATGACCTCACGGCAGCGAGCAAACCGAAATGCGGGGGCATCCCGCGACTGTATCGTGCCGCCAGCCGCACTCTTGTTACAACCTCATCGAAAACAGGAACGACAAGACTCGTTACGGTCGATCTTACCAATGCGGAACGGCTCGCTGCCAACGAGTTCGGCGGCTCTGGCCAACATTGGCACCACCACAGTCGCGGATTCTCGACCTTACTCCGCCGCTCCGCGCTCAGCGCATTGTTCAAGGCGATGAGATTTTTTGCCCGGCCAGGCATCCGGGCTGCTCATTGCAACAGCGGGGTCCGATTTCCATAATGAGGGCGATCCCCGGCAAGAAGGCCAGCTCAATGGAGATGTCATCCCATTCGATATCGCCCCAGCCGAGCGGCACGTGCAGGTCGCCTATACCCAGAGCTGCACCCTGCGGGAGGTAGGTTCTGTGGAAGCCCCGCGGGCAACCCGAAGGAGTCATGGACATGCAGGTGCCCTGCCACCGGCGCCATGGTCCGCAGCTGCTCGCGGAAGTTCAGGCCGCGATGGGTGGATTCAATATAGGCGTGGCTGAAATCGATGAGCGCCACCAGGTTGGGATGGCCGACCGCCTTCTACCGTCTGCGCCACCTCGGCCGGGGTCTGCCGGCACTGACCCGGTTCCATGGCGAAGAGGTTCTCGAAGGCGATGCGCACACCATAGGGCTTGCTGAACTCGGCGAGCTCGAACAACGCTTCGCGTTCGCGTTGCTCGGCACCGGCACGTTCGAGGACCTGGTCGGCGCGAAAATGCCCGCTATGCCGGACAAGGAGGCGCGGATCGATCCGATCGCACAGTTCGACCAAGGCCTTGGTGGCATCAATCTGGTAGCGGCAGACCGCCGGGTCCATGAGGTTCGAAAAGACGACACCATGAACCGTGTAGCGGAAATCGAATTGGCCAGTCAGCGCGACAAGTCTCTCGGCTCTCTCAGGGATGACACGGCCACCTTGCTATGAGGTCGAGGGTCGTCAGTCCCAGTTCGACGGCTTCGACGCCATATCGGCAAAGCTGCGAAAGTCCGCCGCAAGGCTCTCCAACCCGGCATTGGCAGAAATTGAGTTAAAACCTGGGGCGATAATGTTGCTCATATGCATCCCCCGATGACGGGCGGCCAGGAATCCCAGGCCGTCCGGATCACTGCCAGGTGAGAGGGCAATTGCCGAACCGATGCCACTCTCGAAACGAGTTTCGTTCGCCCCCAGGTGCGATCGAGCGGTCTACCGCTGTGATCAGTGGGCCTACATTAACTCGGATCGGACCGCGACGAGCTCGAGTCTCATAAATCAGACTGCCTGCCCCCAAACCTGTAAGCTCTCAAGAGCACCTCTCGTTCCTGACACACTTCATACAGAGAATCCCTTTCTCAGGCTAAATTACGGTTTCACGCAGATCACCTTGTACATCCTGGCGAATTCATCCGCCTCCAGAGCTGGTGGAACTGGCAAGATGCGCCGGATGAGGCAAATCAATTCGAACGCCGGAGGCACTGCCTCTGCAGAGTTTCCGGGTTTAAGTTTCATTGGTGCGGCGTGCTCGCAGGAGCCCAACAAAAGATCGGTGAAGTTCGCAACACGGTAAATTCTCGGCGACACGCAGACGTTACAGCCCGCCTGTATGCACCCCGCAATGGCTCAGATCTGTCTGGGCTCGGTCCACTAGGCGCGCCGAGAGGCGAAGACTTCCGGAGCGAGGCGCTTGGGCCACTGCGCGCCAGACAGAGCGATCCGATCCGTGTCATACTGTCAGAGGCAAGACACTAGCAACGGGGCGGCGGCAGATGAAGGAAGAGAACGACGTTGAGAAGCTGGTGCGCACGCTGCGCGCTCGAGCACCTGATGACGCGGCTGAATTGCTTGCCCGAGAGTCTCCCGAGTTCATCCGGGACACACTAAAATTGTTGCCGGATGGGCACGCCCGCAAGGTGGCGGAGCATTTGCCAGCGCATATGAGGCCTATCAAGCCTGATACCGGTGGCAAGGATTTCGTGATCCCCGATTCGCTCATCGAACTGATGGACCCGATTCCCGCCAGCGTTCCTGTCGCGACGACGGTAGCCGCCGCAGTGGAGGCGGTCAGACGCGCCCAGCTGCCGACCGAGCTCACTTATCTCTACGTCACGGACGGGGGCGATAAATTGGTTGGCCTGGTGGTCCTGCGCGATCTGATGCTGAGCGAACCGGACGCGATGGTCGATCAGATCATGCTGCCAAAGCCGTTCGCCCTTAACGTCGGTCTCTCTTTGAGCGACGCCTGCAAGGCGGCGGTACGCCGTCACTACCCTGTCTATCCCGTGGTGGACGCGGACAACCGGCTGCTCGGGCAGGTTCGAGGTTGGCGGCTGTTCGAGCAGCAAATCATCGAGATTTCTGCCCAGTCTGGCCAGATGGTGGGTGTCCAGAAGGAGGAGCGTTCTTTTACGCCGCTGTTTTCAGCTTTCTTGAAGCGTCATCCGTGGCTGCAGCTGAACCTGCTGACGGCCTTCATGGCCGCTTTCGTGGTCAGTTCATTCACAGGCACGATCGAGAAGATCGTCGCCTTGGCAGCGTTCCTCCCGGTCTTGGCTGGGCAGAGCGGAAATACCGGCTGCCAGGCACTGGCGATGACGCTGCGTGGCCTTGCCCTGGGGGATGTGGACAAACGACCGAAGCTGCACCTGGTGATGCGGGAGGGCGCGCTCGGGATCGCCAACGGCGTGCTCGTCGGCCTTGTTGCGGCTGCGGCGATGTGGTTCTACGCCTCGCGGCAACCGGAGTCGGCGGCCCAGGCGCCCATGCTGGCACTTGTGATCCTGCTCGCCATGTCCGCATCATGCCTCATGTCCGGAATCTCCGGCGTGCTGATCCCGTTGGGCCTGCGCCGGGTCGGCGCCGATCCGGCGGTCGCTTCGGCGATCTTCCTCACCACCGTGACCGATATTGTAGGCATGGGCCTGATGCTGGGGCTGGCCACCATGCTCGTGCTGTAGCAAGACGCGTCCGGTGACGCGTTCCCTGGGAGTCGGGGGCGATAAGCTGACCTCGTCGCGTTCAATGAAATAGCAAGAGCCGTGCCGCATCGCGCACGCGTCGTGAGAAGCACCTCCCGGCAGCTCTCCAACCGCTTGCGCACTGCCACGGAAGACCTTTGGATGAGCCGTGGGTGAACTTGATGGGCTCATTTAGTGACCAGATACGCGCAGAATCGCGCAAACAATACTAATCTTGTTGGCTGTGCAATCCACGACTGCTAATGGTTTGAGTTAGTTGCCTCTGGTGCCGAATACTTCACTTTTTACTGCAACGCTGAGAATATTTTTTACAACCAGCGCAGCCGCAATACGAATAACTCCGACGGTTTGTTGCGCGGCTGCAACAGCTGTTGAAAACTCGAACGATTTCGTCAAAGTTCAGTCGCTTTTTTTCTTGTGGTCGTGCTAAGTCCTTTGCACTGGTCGGGCTTGGGGTGGGTTCTCGGCATGCAATCTTCGTTTCGAACGATCGTCGGCTGCGCCGCGGCGCTGCTTTGTACCGGCGTATTGCCGGCCGGCGCGCAGGGTCTTTTTTCGGCCTATGACGATGCGTTTTCGGCCCGCATCGCCAGTCCGGCCGACAACGGAACGCTCGCCCAGTTCGTCACAGTTGCCGTCAACGCAGGACAATACGATCAGGCGATCTCCTCAATCGAGCAGTATCTGATCAAATATCCCCGCGATGCGCGCGCCCGACTGGCGGCCAGCCGATTGTACTATCATGTCGGCTCCTATGAATTGGCCCGGCGGCAGGTGCAGTACGGCATCGAAGTCGGCGGTCTGACCGCAAGTGAGCAGCAGGAAGCCGTTCGCCTGCTCGCCCGCATCGAGCGCGCGTTGCGTGGCGTCACCTGGGAACTCGCCCTGACCGGCGGCGTGTTCAGCGCATTTACCGATTTTGAGCCCGGCGGGGCGCAGGACGACGACAGCTTCGTCTCGCCCTATGGGCGGGCGGAAGGCTTTGTCCGGTGGGACCTCGGCACGCCAAGCGCCGACGCTCTCGTCCTTTCGGGGTCGTTGACTGCGACACAGCGCTTTTTCACGGAAGACCTGTCGGTTCCGGGTAGCGAGAAGACTTTTATCCACGGCAACGCCGCAATCACCTGGGACAAGGGCTTGCCCAACAGTGGGATCGATTCGCTGCGCCTGCTGCTTTCGGCGTTCGCAGTTACGGATCGTTTCGACAGCGATATCCACGAGACCGGCATCGGCGTCAGTGGACGCTTCCTCGTTCGCCCGACGGTTGAGACGACGCTCTTCGCCGGTGGCGGCTACATCGATCTAAGCGCCTCGCAAGGCATTTTCGCCGATAGCAGGGTCTTCTATGAGGCGGGCGGCAGCTACCGCTTCCGCAATGGCCAGGCGCTCGGACTGCGCTTTGTCGGCTCGAATGACTTCGCTTCCGGATCTGGCGAAATCGGCCGCAGCTACACGGGCGAGGTCCGCTATGGCGGCCTGTTGATGAATGTGCCGGATCTTTTCGCATGGTCGCACCAGATCGCCTTCTCGGCCGGCCACAGCGACACTCCCGATCTGTCTGTCGGCATCGGCACAAATATCAAGAGCGACTTCTGGCGCATTGCGTCCGAAAGCGATTTTCAGCTGACGGAGGCGCAGAAGATCAGCGTCGATCTCGCCTATCGCGAAACCAACTTCGACATCGCCAACCGCGACCGAAAATCGTTCGAAATGCTCATGAGCTATACGTTGACGCTCAATTGAAAGAGGCCGCGATGAGGACCCCATACCGTCAGATCGCCATTTTTATCGCCTGCCTTGCCTTCGCGGCACCATCCGCCGCTGAGACGGTCGGGTCGATGACGGCCTACCAGACCAACATCGTCCGCAACAACGGCGGGACAATGAACGTTGGTGCCGGCGTCGAACTCGGCGACCAGCTGCGCAGCAATCCCACCGGTCTTGGAATGCTGGTGTTCCGGGATGAATCGAGCGCCAAGATTGGTCCGAACACCAGCCTGACGATCGATGAATTCGTCTACAATCCGGGCTCCGGATCGGGAAAGATCGACATCGGGATGAACAGCGGCCTGGCCCGTTTTTATGGCGGCCAGGTTTCGAAAGGGGGCGTCATGCAGGTTGCGACGCCGCACATGGTGCTCGGGGCGAGAGGCGGCATCATCGAAGTGCTGGTGGCAGCCGGCCAGACCGTCGGCATACTGCGCGCCGGTCGCATGACCTGCACGATCAATGGCAAACGGCTGGTCATCACAAACCCGGGCTACGCCTGCACATCGGAAGATGGCAAGCTGCTGACCGGCTACGGCGGAATCGACACCTTCCCGATATTGGACAGCATCGACCGGATAGCCGGCACCGGCCTGCCAGGCGCACCGGGTCCTGGATTGGACGTAAGCGCGATTTGTGCGTCGGCACTCGGCGGCTCGCTCAAAGTCTGCGAGTCCACGGACGGCGCATTGCCAGGAGTGGTCATGGAGTTCCCCGACAGCCTAACGCCACCTGTGGGCGGGGGCGTGGATAAGGGCGAGTGTGAGGGTGAGGGTTGCTGCTACTACTGCAATTAGGCCTGGCCGCACGACATGAGCCTCTTGGTCGGTTGGCGCTGGGCTGATTGGCGGCAAGCTGGCAGGCGCAAAATATCCGGCCTTGCGGTCGTGCTCCTGCTGCTCGCTTGCCATTTGGCTTTTGACGGGCCGTTGTCGCGCCTACGTGAGCGGACGTACGACTTCTACCAGTTTCTCGCCCCACGCCAGGCGACGAGCAATCCTGTCGTGATCGTCTCGATAGACGACGCCAGCCTCAAGGCACATGGGCGATGGCCCTGGAACCGTGGCCTCTTGGCCGATCTGGTCGATGGCATCACCGAATCCGGCGCGGCGGTGATCGGGCTTGCGCTGGTACTCCCCGAGGCCGACACCTCGCCTGAGGGCATCGCGGGAGACAAGCGCCTGGCAGCGGCGCTGGCCAAAAATCGAACGGCGCTTGCCGTCAGCCTAGGCAATGAGGCGACGGTTTCAGAAGCAGAACCCAAAGCCGGCTGGTCGATCGTCGGGCAGGTACCCGACACACTTCCCGGCTTCACCGGCCTGACCGGCTCGCTTGCCGAATTCTCTAACGCCGCCGCGGGCCTCGGCGTGATTCGCACCTTGCCCGATCCCGACGGCGTACTGCGCCATGTGCCGCTGCTGTGGCTTCGCAACACCGCTCAAGGCGTGCAGCTGTGGCCGTCCTTCGCACTCGAGCTCCTGCGCCTTTACGCCGAACAGGACGGTTACATAGCCCGGATGAATGCAGCCGGGTTCGACGCACTCAGGATGGCCGGCGCCATTGTGCCGCTCGAGCCGGAGGGGAGCATCCGCCTCTGGGAAACCGCCACCGATACGCCGCGTATATCTGCCAGCACTATCCTTTCGGGCCATGGCGATCCGCGGCTGCGGGAGGCCATCGCTATTGTCGATCTGTCGGCCGTGGGACTGACGCAGTATCTGCCCACCCCGACGCGTCCAGCGCGACCAGGCGCGGACATCCACGCCGATGCAATCGCCCAGTTGCTTGCCGGGCGCTACCTTGCAGAGCCAACGCACGCACGTACGCTTGAGCGGCTCTGGTTTGTCCTCGGCGCCATCGTTTTCATCGGGCTTTCCGGAGTGCTCGCCGGGCGTGTCGTGCTTGGTGCCCTGGCTCTGGCGCTGCTGGCCGTCACGCCGTTCGTGTTCGGCGCTCTCGAATACAGTCTGCAGGGTGCACTCTATGACCCGCTGCAGCCGGCGCTTGCAACGATCATGGTTGCGGGCTTCGAAGGCTATGTCCTCTACAGGCGCAGCGAGCAGCGCCGGTCCACCCTGGCACGGCAATTCTCGCAGTATCTGTCGCCCTCCGTGGTGCAGCGCCTCGCAAGCTCGGACACCGAAGCGATCCTGTCCGGCGAGAAGCGCGAGATCACAATTCTGCTCAGCGACATACGCGGCTTCACGACGATGAGCGAACAACTCGATACCCAGGAAATCGCCAAGGTGGTCAACCACTTCCTCGGCATTGCGACCGATGAGATCCTCAAGCGCGACGGCACCATCGACAAGTTCATGGGCGATGCGGTGCTCGCCTTCTGGAACGCGCCGCTTGATCAGCCGGACCATCGCGAGCGCGCGCTCGACGCGGGGCTTGCCCTGATCGAACGGGTGAAGCGTGAAGACGCCGCCTTCAGCGCGGACGGCCACCCCTCCATCGCAATCGGCGTCGCCATCGAGACGGGCATTTGCTCGGTAGGCAATTTCGGCTCCGAACGGCGCTTCGATTACACCGCGATCGGCTCCCCGGTGAACCGCACGGCACGGCTCGAGTCGACGACCAAGAAGCTGGGCGTCCCCCTGGTGCTTGGCCCCGGCTTTGCCGAAGGAGCATCGATGCCGGTCGTCCAGGCGGGCGCCTTTGAGCTCCAGGGTTTCAAGGGCGAGGTGCCGGTTTTCACCGTTCCGGAGATGCAAGCTGCTCACCAAAGTATGAGCCGCGAAGAAGAGAGCCAACGTGGTGAGCAATCTGGCGCCCCTGCCGTGGTGGTTGGTTCGCCGCCATCCGTGCAAATGGCACCGCCTGATCTTGCACCCCGAACCCGAAGCACACGCTGACCGGATCCAGCGGATCGCGGCGGGCCGCCCGGTATCGCGACCTGACTACCCGTTTCGGGAGGCCTCGCAATTTGGGCAGCGTCGCCTGTTTCTCATTCGCCGCGCATGGTCGCCTGGAACGTCGGCAGATGCTTCCTTTGTGCCTCGAGCATTTTCTCGCGATAGACGCCATAGATGACGTCGGTGTCGTGCAGTGTGACGCCGGCAATTGTCGGCGAGGCAAAAACCGGCAGTTCGATGCCGCGTTTCGAAAGCGCCTCGGCGGTGCGGGCGATGAGCTCATGCGCCAGGATCATGGCAAGCACGGTCGACGAACCGGAGACCGGCCGGCTCCAGCCCTCGACCGGCACGATGGCATCCTCGATCGGCGAGCAGGTGTCGATGACAAGGTCGGCGGCATCGGCAAGCCGTTTGCCGGAAGAGTGTGTCGCCGGCTTGTCGAGATTGTTCTTGCTGGTCACCGCGACGACGAAGATGCCGCGTTTTTTCGCATAGAGCGCCGTGTCGATGCCCGACGAATTGCGGCCGCTGTGGCCGAAGATGATGATCGAATCGCCTTTGTTCAGTGGCTGGTGGTCTAGGAATTTCTCGGCGTATTTCTCGGTTCGCTCCAGCCACAGAAGTTCGCGCACGCCACCGGCGCCGAGCACGTTGTGCCACATGACGCGCGGGTCGGTCAGCGGATTAAAACCGACATAGCTGCCGTAGCGCGGAAACACTTCCTGGACCGGCAACACCGAGTGGCCCGAGCCGTAAAGATGAACCAACCCGCCGCTCTCGAGCGTGTCGGCAAAGCGGCTGGCCGCCACGCCAAAGGCTTCGGCATTGGCTTTCGACGCCTGTTCGATGAGGGCGGCAAGGCGAGGTATGTAAAGATCGGACACGTGGATACTCCTGTTATGTGTCGGCTTCGGTAATGGCTCAGCTTCTTGCGTTTGGCGGGGCGCGGCCGGCGCGCAGCGTCGAGCGGATTTCATAGCGGTCGCCACGCATGACCGAGACGGTGAATTCGAACGGGCCACGCTCGTCGGTGGTGATGCGCTCGACCACGAAAGCGGGACTCCCCGCAGGCAGATCGAGCAACTCGGCATCCGCCGCCCCGACAGCGCCAACACGGTAGTTTTCGCGCGCCGCGACCGGCACGATGCCGTAATGGCGTTCCAACGCTTCGTAGAGCGAGCCCTGCAACAGGCCGGCATCGAGAAAGCCGGGCACGCGCGCGGCCGAGAGTTGCGCAGTCTGAATACCGATCGGTTCGTTGTTGCCGAGCCTGAGCCGCCGGATGCGCACCACCGGGTCGCCCTCCTCGATCTCCAGCGCTCCGGCCGCGGCCGCATTGGCGGTGGTCAGGCTGCAGTCGAGCAAGCGCGAGCCGGCGACCACGCCCATATTGCCCATTTCCTGCGTGAAGCTGGTCAATTCGCGGGTGCCGGCGACCAGCGTGGTGGAGCGCACGAAGGTGCCACGGCCATGTTCGCGCCTTAGCAGCCCGTGCTCCTCCAGATTGCGCAGCGCGTGGCGCAGCGTGATGCGGCTCACCCCGAACAGGGCGCACAGTCTGTCTTCGGCCGGAATCTGGTCGCCAGTCGCCCACTCGCCACTCTTGACGATGGCGCGGATGGCCTCTTCCACCTGATACCAGAGCGGCTCGGGCCTTCTGCGGTCGGGTTGCTGAAAGCTCGCTTGGCTCATCTAATCTGCCTCCACTGTGCTCCGGCGAGACCGGCCAGCGAGGCGCCGACGAGACCGGCGCGGGAGCCGAATTCGCCGGACCGCAGAACGACATCGCGCAGATGCGGCGGCAGATGACGCTGCAAAGCCGAAAGCAGCGGCGGCCCTACCACGTCCAGCGCATCGGCAAGGCCGCCGGAAATCAGGATCGCCTGCGGATCGAGCAACGCGACCGCACCCGCAAGGGCAGTGCCCAGCCGGCGCGCCGGCAGCTCCAAGGCGTCAAGTGCGGCCGTGTTGCCAGCCCGGGCCGCCTCGACCAGCCTGCCGCCATTGGCCAGCCCGATCTGGCGCGCCGCGGCGTCGAACGCCCGCCCGGAAGCGAAGCGCTCCAGCCAGCCGCTGCGGTCCTCGCCTTCATCCTCGATGTCGGCGCAGGCCCAGCCGAATGAGCAGGCGCCGCCCCGTGCGCCTGCAACGATGCGATTATTGGCCAGAACGGCGGAGCCGATGCCGGTGCCGATCGCCAGCAGGATGGCATCGGACAGGCCCTTTGCAGCGCCTTCGACCGCTTCGGCCAACATGGCGATCTGTGCGTCATTGCCAACGGACAAGCGCAGACGAGGAAACAATGCCGCGATGTCGATACCGTCGAGATAGGGCAGGTTCGGAACCCAACGGCAGACGGAGCCCTCTACAAGCCCCGGCACCGCCAGGCCAAGTGCCTCGACCGGACCGGCCTCGGCACGCAACGCGCCGATACGGGCGACGAAGGCATCAAGGCTTGCCGGCGCAGGCTCGCGGCTCAGCATCTCCAGCCAGCGAACATCGCCGCTATGGATTGCGGCGCGCAAATTGGTGCCGCCGAGATCAATGGCGAGAACGCGTGTCATCGAGAGCGGCTCCGACTGGCCACCGCCCGGTCCTCGGAGCGCCAGATCCACGACGCCACGGTGTCGTCGGCTCTGGTCGGCAGTGCCGTACAGACCCCGGTGCACGCGGCGCCAAAGCCGATCGGGCTGAGCGCAGCGTGTCGATGAACCATGCTCCGTCTCCCATTCGACATCGGCTTCCTTTGGGCGGCTAAGTGTCATTATAACGACATGACTTTGTTCGCAAGAGCCTTGCAGTATGTTCGGGCATGGCCGGCAGGGGAGAATCTTCTCGAACTGTATCAGATAATTACTTGTTTTTACAATATAATATCGCATGCTTTGTGGACCGCAGTGAGAAAACGTCGCAACACCGGCGGGAGCTCTCCACGAAGATAGCGCTTGCATCGTTGCTTCAAGTTGTCATAACGTCATGGACATCGCTGTGTGGCTATGCGGAGGGTCGGATGTCTTTGGCTTGGATTTCGAAACTGGCACTGGCTGCAGGGTTGGTGGCCTCGCCCACCATTGGTTGGGCCCAATCGGTCAACATCTCCTATCTGACCCACTGGTCGCCCGAAACGGTCGCTTTGCTGGACGCCGCGGCCAAGGACTACACCAAGAGCAATCCGGATGTGACCGTCACCGTGCGCGCCGTCCCCTTCGGCGATCTCCTGACGACACTGCGTTCCCAGGGCGGCAGCTCGGACGGGCCGACGATCGGCGGCATCTATGATTTGTGGCTGCCCGAACTGGCGCGAGACAAGCTGGTCGCGCCGGCCCCCGATGCGGTTGCCGGCGAGGTCAAGAGTGCGTGGCCGGCCGGTGTCGTCAGTGCGGCCTCTGTTGGCGCCACGCTTTACGGCATTCCAAACGAGATCGACGTCTATGCGCTGAACTACAACAAGGAGCTGTTCAAACGGGCAGGCATCACAGCCGCGCCGAAGACCTGGTCCGAATTGAAGGATGCGGCCCAGAAGCTGACCAGGAAAGATGCCGGCCAGCAAGGCTTCGGCATGATCAATTCCTGGGCGGCGGGCGTCGTCCATCCCTTCGCCTCGCTGCTGGTCTCCAATGGCGGCGAGCTGGTCAAGGACGGCAAACCGATGCTCGACAGTCCTCAAGCCGGCGAGACTTTCCAGCTTTACGAGGACCTGATCAAGTCCGGCGCCAGCGATCCGGCGATGGCCACGGCCGACGCCAATACAACCGGCCCCTTCCTAGACAATTTCGTCTCCGGCAAGACCGGCATGATCATCATGGCCAACTGGTGGGAAAGCGCATTGAAGGGAGGCATGGGCGACAAGTTCTCCAATATCGCCACCGCACCCATCCCGGTCGGTCCGAGCGGCGACAAGCCGCACTCGATCTCCTATTCATGGATGACCGTCGTCAACGCCAATGCCGGTCAGGCCGAACAAAAAGCGGCATGGGATTTCCTGGTATGGCTGAACAGTCCGAAGTCCGGCAAGAACGGCGCATCGGCAATGTCGGATATTCTGATGTCGATGGGCATCTTGCCGACGCGGACCTCCGACATCGAAGCCCATGAGGACAAGCTCGGTTCCGAGTTCCTGTCCGGCTATGTCAGCGTGCTTGCCGACGCCAAGCCCTTCCCTGTCGTCCCGGGCGGCCAGGAGTTCAGCGAATCGCTGCAGCAGACGCTCGAGGCGTTGCAGTATGGGCAGCTCTCGGCCAAGGATGCGCAGGCGAACGCGCAGGCCGATGCCGTCTCGATCCTGGAGCGTGCCGCCAAATAGCGAAGGCGCTGTTTCGAGAGCCCGACGCTTTGGAAGCAGAGCGATGATCAAGACCTATCGTGCCTCGGCGGGCATCATGCTGGCGCCCGCCGTGACACTGATCGGCGTTTTCATTCTGCTGCCGATGCTGCTCACCATCTGGCTGTCATTCCAGGACTGGTCGACGCAGACGCCTTTTTCCAATGCGAGCTTCATCGGCTTCGACAATTTTCGCCAAATATTCGGGCCGACCTCGGTCGGGCGGGATTTCAAGCGAGCGCTGCTCAACACCGCCATCTACACGGTATTGTCGGTGATGCTCATCCTGCCCCTTTCGGTAGTGTTCGGCTTGATGGTCCACCAGCGCGATGTCGCAGGCGGCACGGCGCTGCGGACCGTGTTGTTTTCCACCTACATGGTGCCGATGATCGCCGTGACGCTGGTCTGGTCGAAGCTCTATTCGCCGAGCGAGGGGCCGCTCAACCAGGTGCTCGGTGTCGCCGGCATCGGCCCGCAACTCTGGTTGTCCTCGCCAAGATCGGCGTTGATCTCGATCGTCGTCCTCAATGTCTGGCAGCAGATCGGCTATTTTACGGTGCTGGCCGTTGCCGGGCTGACCCAGATCCCAGGCAGTCTTTACGAGGCGGCGACGCTTGACGGCGCCAACCGGCGCGAACAGTTCCGCTTCATCACCTTGCCGCTATTGAGCCGCACGCTCTTGTTCAGCGCCGTCATTGCCATCATCAATGCCGTGCAGGTGTTCGAGCCGGTGGCGCTGATCACCCAAGGCGGGCCGGTCGGCTCGACCAACGTGCTGACCTACCATATCCGCCGAGTCGGCATCGAGCGGGCACAAGGCGGGCTGGGCTCGGCCATGGCAGTGATGCTGATGCTGGCGCTGATCGTCATTGTGTGTGCGCTGTTTGCATTCGCCAACCGGAAGGATGACGAATGAGCGCGCCGGGCCGCTCAGCATCGAGCCGGTTGGCGCGCAAACGCCTGGCGGGCCGCGGAGCGCTGCTCGCCACGCTGATGCTGCTGGTTGCCGTGGCCTCCGCCTTCCCGCTGTTGTGGATGGTGCTCTCCAGCCTGAAAACGCCGGCCGAAACCATGCAGGTGCCGCCGGTGTGGATACCGCGCACGCCGACCCTCGAAGCGTACGAGAAAGTGTCCGGCGTCATCAATGTCGGCCGCTCGATGTGGAATTCGCTCGTGATCGCCACGATCACCACCGCCGGCATTCTGGTCACCAGCATGATGGCTGGCTACGCCTTCGCCAAGCATCACTTTCCCGGCCGCTCACTGCTGTTTTCGGTGCTGATCGCCACCATGTTCCTGCCGCCGATCGTCACGCTGATCCCGCTTTACCGTCTCGTCGGATCAATCGGCCTGAACGCCAGCCTTGCCGGTATTATCGTGCCCAATCTCGCCAATGCGTTCGGCATTTTCCTGATGCGCCAGTTTATAGCCGGCGTGCCCGACGATCTGATCGACGCAGCGCGGATGGATGGGGCGTCGGAACTCCTGATCCTGTTCAAGATCGTCGCGCCGAGCGTGGCGCCGGCAATCGCGGCACTGGCGCTGTTTGCCTTCGTCTATCACTGGAATAGCTATCTCTGGCCGCTGACCGTTCTACAGGGCAATGCACACGAATATCCGATCGTCATCAGCCTTAGTCGCCTGCTCAGCTACAATCGAGGCGCTCTCAACACGGGACTGGTGATGGCTGGCGCGACGCTTGCCGTGCTCCCGCCACTGGTGCTCTTCGTCTTCCTGCAGCGCTTCTTTGTGGATTCGATCGTCGGCCCGGCGGTCAAGGGATAGCGTCGGCGGCACTGCCGGCATCCGTCTGGCTGTCATCGGGACGCGCTGGTGCGCTGAACGGAGCTAAGCAGATGATCGCGTTCTGAGAGCCATCAGTTCATCAGTACAACTGGCCGCGAATGCCTCCACCACGTTAGCTGCAACTAGTGAATCGCACGCTTGGTACTTGCCCCAGGCCGTTTTCACAGCTTCCAGAAAAGCGGCGCGGCCCTGCTCGTTTGCAGACGTTCGGAAGGTCACGGGAAGGTAGTGATTGGACGCTGCGTTTAACGGGAGTCGGACCGTCTCGTCGATCTGGCGAATATTTTCGTACCGCACCTTTTCGACGGAGCGCGTCCTGCTTGCCGAGCAGGCGGTAAGGGAGGCGCTGTTCCAGGTGAGCAAGAAAGTGATCCCCCACCCTTCGACGACTATCGCGGGAAGGACGTGCTGACCCCAGCCAATGGTCGAGCTCTAACGCATCATCGCCGGCATCTACACCGATCTGGCGGCATCGCCCGATGCGGGCGGTGACCTGCCTCATCTCGGGAAACTAGCCCCGATCGAGGAATTTGCGCCCCCGCGAGAAGCTCTCGCTCGAATAGTTGCTCGAACTCATGCGACGCGAGCTGGGTCAGAGCAGGACCGCGATCTTCAGCTGTTCGCTTCGCCCCGCTGCGGCTGTTCCGCGCGAGGGCGTCGGCTTCGTTGATCTGGTTAGGGTTCTTTCTTCCGCAGGTCCTTTACAACATCGAGAAAAGCCCGCAGGGCGGGCGGCACGGCTCGATGTCCGGGGTAGTAGACCGCAACTTCTTCCGGTGCTGGCGTCCACGCGGTCAGGACCTTGCGTAGCCGGCCATCGGACAACGCCGCTTCGGCGGCCCAATCCGCCACATAGGCGATGCCCAGACCCTCTATTGCGGCTTCGACCATCAGTTCCTCGTCATCAAGGACGATGGGGCCGTTTGCCCCGATCACCAGTTCCTGGCCTGCGCGTTCGAACTCCCATCGATAGAGCTTGCCGCTGGGCATACGGTGGCCGATGCAATGGTGGCGTTGCAATTCCTCGGGCGTTCCCGGCTCCCCGAAGCGATCGAGATAGGCGGGCGACGCGATACAGATGAACGTCAACGCGCGTGCAAACGGCACGGCGATCATGTCTTTGGGAATTGATGTGATGAGGCGCACGCCGGCATCGAACCCGCTGGACACGATATCGATGAGCCGTCCCTCGACGACGATGTCCACGGTCACGTTCGGATGGCGCTCCGCCATCCGCGGAAGAACCGCGCGAACGAGAAGCCCGGCCACCAATCGCGGTGCGTTGAGGCGGACCGTTCCTGCGACATTGCCCCGGAACCCCGCGACGCTGTCGAGCGCCTCGTCCAGCGAGGCGAGCGCCGGCTGAAGACGGTCGAGCAACCGGAACCCGGCTTCTGTCGGCGAGACGCTGCGTGTGGTGCGGTTCAGAAGTCGCACGCCCATGCGTTCCTCGAGCGCACGCATCGCATGGCTCAATGTGGAAGGTGCCGTGCCGATCTCGTCCGCTGCGCGGAGGAAGCTACGGTGTGTGGCAACGGCGACGAAGGCGGTGAGATCGTTGAGCGACGGGCGGGGCATTGATGGGGATTTTGCATTATCCCATGCCGACTTCAACGGCTAATGCGCGCAATGCGATTGCCCTATCTCCTGCCTGGATCAATTGGAGAAATGAGAAAATGGAAAAGACCTGGCTCATAACGGGTGTGTCTTCCGGTCTAGGCCGGCTGCTGGCGGAGAAGGCCCTGATCAGGGGAGACCGCGTCGTCGGTGCCAGCCGCAGCGAGGACGCACTTCCCGACCTGCGTGCAAGTTACCCCGATCGGCTCCGCATCGTCGCAATGGACCTCAAGGACCAGAGCTCGGTCCGCGCCGCGGTCGACCGGGCCTTCGCGGCATCCGCTCGGATCGACATCGTCGTCAGCAATGCTGGCTATGGCCTGCTCGGCGCGGCGGAAGAGGCTGGCGATGTGCAGGTTCGGGACATCGTCGACACCAATCTCATCGGCTCGATCACGCTCATCCAGGCGGCGTTGCCGCATCTGCGCAGCCAGGGTGGCGGCCGGATTCTACAGGTGTCGAGCGAGGGGGGCCAGATCGCCTATCCGGCTTTCAGCCTCTATCACGCGACCAAGTGGGGTATCGAGGGGTTCGTCGAATCCGTGGCGCAGGAGGCTGCTCCCTTCGGCATCGAATTCAGCCTTGTGGAACCCGGGCCGGCGCGGACCGGGTTCGGCGGCCATCTCGCGCGGACCAAGCCGCTCGCGGCCTATGATGGAACACCCGCCGGTCAGATCCGCGACGCGCTGGGTGTCTCATGGGTGATCAAGGGCGACCCCGACCGCATGACGGACGCAATGATCAGGCTTGCCGATCAGGATGGTCCGCTCCCGAAACGGCTGGTGCTCGGTGCCGAGGCCTATGCCGGCATCCGCAAGGCACTCGGCGGACGCATCGAGGAGCTCGACCGGCAGAATGACATCGCGGTTGCGGCGGATTTCACAGACGAGGAGTTGGCGCGGCTGTGACCCCCGGCTCTGGCCCGCTGCTCGTGCCCACCTCTTATCAAGTCAGAAAGGAACATGAGATGCCTACACGTGACGCCGTCTACCCGGCCAACCGGCACGCGTTATACGATATCCACCGCTATTCCGCAGCCATTCGGTCCGGCGATCTTCTCTTCGTGTCGGGTCAGGTCGGGAGCCGTGAGGACGGCTCGCCCGAGCCCGTATTCGAGGATCAGGTTCGACGGGCCTTCGCCAATCTGCGCGCGGTCTTGGCGGCCGCCGGGTGCAGCTTCGACGACGTCGTCGACGTCACAACGTTCCACACTAACCCGGACGAACAGATCGAGACAGTTCTGGCCGTCCGAGCGGAAGAAATCGGTGCACCTCCCTACCCGAACTGGGCCGCAGTGGGCGTCAATTGGCTTGCGGGCTTCGATTTCGAGATCAAGGTCATCGCCCGCATCCCTTCGACGACGAGCAGCCAGCCGGCGGACAAGCGCTGATCGCTCGCCCTGCAGTTCTGTATTGGCTATTTGGGGCCGAAGGCAGCCTGTCAGCTTTTGTGTCCGGAGCGGAGATAGCTGACCTCCACCTGCGAGAACCGAGATCGTGAACTGACCAAACAGATTAGGTTCGTTTGGTCAGCGTACCGCAAGGGAATCTCGCAGCCTGTTGTGTATCTTGGCTTTCTAAAATTCGAGAGCGGTGCTGAAGGTCGAGAACTCTTCATCTGTGATCGGGACCACGTGCTGCGGCTCGGGATAAGCGCCCGTCTGCACGTCGGATATGAGCTCGCGATAGGCGGCAATACGCTCGCGTTGCAGCCGCTCATATTCGGCGGCGAAGTTGCGGTAGGTCTTGGCGCGGCCTGTGGCCAGCGGTGTGGCCAAGCATGTCCTCGCTGAACAAATACTGCGCGTCGGCATTTGGGCCGGCGCTCATGCCGAGCATGATCATCGGTGTATTCCGGGTGATCAGTTCGGCGATCGGTCGGAGACCACCTCCAGCTCGGCGCCAAAGCAGCCTATGCCTCCACCTTCGCGTATGAGCTCCGAAATTCGTTCGGAGGCACCACTTTCAGATCTCTCCAACTCGAGGACCGGGATGTCGGAGGCAAGCACGCGCCGGAAGCGATGGGAGAACCCGTAACGGCGAATGTTGTCTTCAATCAGTGGCGCGGAACGCGACAGAGTGGTCACGAGACAGAAGCTGTGAGCGACAAGGCTGACGGATGAAGCGAAGCCTTGCCTATACCAATGACGGGCTTGGTAGCGATGGCCCTTGCCGCGTCGAGACCCGTATCGTCTAAGCAGGCAATGATATGGGCGTCGACATTGTCCATTTCCGCCGCGACCACCTGCTTGAGCAGGCCCGGTACGGAGAGTGCACCGTCAAATGGCCCTTCGATCGCTTCAGGTCCAGCCGTTGGCATGCATGCCCACTATCTCGTCCCTGGGCCTGCCACCGCCATGGCGGCTGCGACGATCCCCCTGGTCATCGAAGCGGTCGTGTTGGGATTGATGATGGCAATTCGCATTCGGGGCATCCTGGCTTGGTTCCGCTCAGTCACAAGGATACCAGCGCGCTGGACATCCGCTCCAGCCCTCGGCGCAGCAGAGGACGCGGGCAGCCGACATTCAGGCGGATGAAACCTTCGCCGCCAGGCCCATAGACGCGGCCGTCATACAGATTGACCCCGGCCTGATCGACAAAGAACTTCTGAATTCCACCCACTCTACGATCGAGCGCGCACGCGTCCAACCACACCAGAAACGATGCGTCGGGCCGCATGGGCGTAATGCCTGGAAGGTATTCGCCGGCGAAGTCACAAACCAGATCAATGTTGCTGGCGATGTAGGGTGTGAGTTGATCGAGCCAGGGCGCGCCGGTGCTGTAGGCAACCTCCAGGGCCAGGCGGCCGAAAAAGTTTGCATTCACCATGAAGGAGGCCTGCATCGCGGCAAGAAGCTGCTCGCGGCGCTTTTTGCTCGCCACCGCAATGGTTGCCGAAGGCACCCCGGCGAGGTTGAAAGTCTTCGTTGGAGCGGTGCAGATGAACGACTTCTCTGCGGCATCGTCCGAGATGGAGGAGAAGACGATGTGGGGACGATCCGACAGCCTTATGTCGCAGTGAATGTCGTCGGATATGACCAAGATCCCATGGCGCTCACAAATGTCGTTCAGCGCCGACAATTCTTCTCGTGTCCAGGCCATTCCGGCAGGGTTGTGAGGATTGCACAGCAGGAACGCCTTGGCGCCGCCGGCCGCCAGTTTCTCGAAGTCCTCCAGATCGAGCTCATACCTGTTGTTCTGCAGCCTCAGCTGGTTCGTGAGCAGAGCCCGCCCGTTTCCCTGGACCACTTCGAAATAGGGCGAGTACACGGGCGACTGCACAATGACGCCGTCACCGGGCTTCGTGAAGGTTCGCAATATCGCAGCCACAGACGGCATGATCGCCGGCGCGGGAAGGAGGGTCTCCAGTTTCGGTGACCAATTGTGCCGGCGTGTGAACCACGATTGCACGATCTCATAGTGGCGCGGATCGCGTCGTGTGTAGCCGTAGATGCCATGGTCCGCGGCCTCGCGCAGCCGCGCGATGACGGTTTCCGGGGCCCGGAAATCCATATCCGCCGTCCATAGGGACAGCAGGTCCTGGCCTTCGACCCGAGGAGAGAACTCGTCCCACTGGTTGGCCCATTTGACGGATCCGAATTGCTGGCGGTCGTGGATTTGGTCGAAATCTATTCCCGCAATATTTCGTTGCCCAACCGCCGATGCGGGCGTGTCTGCACAAGCCATGTGATAATCACCTGAAAAATCTATTGCCACGGCCAGGGCCGCTTTGCCTCTGCGGACGGCCCTACTTGAGGATTTGCGCCAGAAACTGCCGCGCCCGTTCCGACCTAGAGTTGGTGAAGAACTGATGGGGCGTGTTGGTCTCGACGATCTCCCCGCGGTCCATGAACACCACGCGATCGGCCACCTCCCGCGCGAAGCCCATCTCATGCGTCACGCACAGCATCGTCATGCCCTCGCTGGCGAGCGACACCATCGTGTCCAGCACTTCCTTGACCATCTCCGGATCGAGGGCAGAGGTTGGCTCGTCGAAGAGCACGATCTTTGGGTTCATGCAGAGAGCCCGGGCTATCGCGGCGCGTTGCTGCTGGCCGCCTGACAGCTGCCCTGGGTAGCTGTCCGCCTTCTCCGCAATTTTGACTCGCTCCAGATAGTGGCGCGCCAATTCCTCGGCCGCCATCCGCGGCATGTTTCTCACCCACACCGGCGCAAGGGTGCAATTCTCAAGCACCGTAAGATGGGGAAACAGATTGAAGTGCTGGAAAACCATCCCGACGTTGCTGCGAACTTCGTCGATCTTGCGCAGATCCCCGGTTACCGCTTTGCCGTCGACGATGATCTCGCCCGACTGATGCTCCTCGAGATGGTTGACGCACCGGATCATCGTCGATTTGCCCGACCCCGAGGGGCCGCAGATCACAATGCGCTGCCCCTGTGGCACCGACAGGTTGATGTTCCTGAGCGCATGGTATGAACCGAACCATTTGTTGACGTCACGCAGTTCAATGGCCATCGCCTTGTTGAAGGGCTGTCCCTTCGTCGATGCGTACATTGCTTGTGGCATCATCGTCGCGTCCTAAGATTTATGGCCGCGCGCCAACTGGCGCTCCATCGATTGCGAGTAACGGGACATGCCGAAGCAAAATCCCCAGTAGACCAGTCCCGCAAAGAGGTAGCCGGTTGAGGAGATCGTCGGGCCTGCCCAGTTCGGATCGACGCGCGCCGTTTCGACGGCCCTCAGGAAATCGGCGATGCCGACGATGGCGACCAGAGTCGTGTCTTTGAACAGACCGATTAAGGTCGAGACGATGCTCGGTATGACGATCGTCAACGCCTGGGGAAGGACGATCAGGCGCATCATGTTGAAGTAGCTGATCCCGAGCGCGTTCGCTGCTTCGTATTGGCCTTTCGGGATCGCCTGAAGGCCGGCCCTCACAACTTCGGCCATATAGGCGGACGAGAACAGCGCTATCGCCATGAGCGGGCGCAGGAGACGATCAGGCGTCAGATAGTCCGGGACGAAGAGCGGCATCATGAAGTTCGCCATGAACAATACCGTGATAAACGGCACGCCCCGGACGACTTCGATGAATGTGACGCAAACCGCCTTGACGAAAGGCAGTTCGGACCTGCGTCCAAGCGCCAGGATAACCCCGATCGGAAGCGAGAAGACGATGCCCACAATCGACATCAGCAGCGTGATCAGGAGACCGCCCCAGAGCGTCGTATCGATGACAGACAAATGGAGCCAGGCGACCCCGCGCACGAGAACGAACGCGGCAACGGGGTAGACAACGAAGAATAGCAACGCCGCCACTTTGCGCCGCGGAGCCTTCGTCCACAGGAGCCAAACGATGAGGATGGTGCCGATAGCCTGTGCGAGATCAACGCGCCACCGCTCGGAAGCCGGGTACGCGCCGTATCGCAGGTAATCGAACTTCTCGGCAATGAAAGGCCAGCAAGCTCCTTGGCTGTTCGTGCGGCAAGCCTCGCGACCGCCGCTCCAGACCGCGTCGAAGATCGCAAAGCTCAGAAAGTGACGCAGCAGCCACACGGCGAAGAGGATAAAGCATATTGTCAGCGCGCCTGAAGACGGCGTCGAAAACAGATTCTTTTTCATCCAGGTCACTGGACCCGGCCAAACGTCAGCGGGGGGCGCCATCGCTGGTATGAGCGCGCTGCTGACAACTGGCGAATGCATGGACTGATCGCTCATGCGTCACCTCTCGACGATCGCAAAATGTCGGTTACACGCGTTCATGGCCAACGACGTGGCAAGGGAGATAACGAGATAGACGGACAAGGTGATCGCCATGACCTGGACGGCGGCGCCGGTCTGGTTGAGTACCGTCCCGGCAAAGATCTGAACGAGGTCGGGATAGCCGATGAACACCGCAAGCGACGAGTTCTTGATGAGATTGAGATACTGGCTTGTCAAAGGCGGGATGATGATACGCAGCGCCTGGGGAACGACGACCAGGCGAAGTGTCTTGCCCGGCGCCAGCCCCAGCGCATAGGCCGCCTCGCTCTGGCCCTTTGGCACTGCCTGGATGCCACCTCGGACGATCTCGGCAATGTATGAACCGGTGTAGACCGACAGAGCGATCAGGAGAGCGGCAAACTCCGGATAGAGCTGATGCCCGCCTTGAAAATTGAAGCCGCGCAACTGCGGCGCGACGAACGAGACCGGCTCGCCAGCCACCAGGAACACGATCAGCGGAAAACCTATCAAGGTCGCCAGACTGAGCAAAAGCACCGGCAACTGCTTGCCTGTCCGTCTCTGGACGCTCCTGGCGCGAAACCAGAATGCAACACAGCAGGAAATGGCCGCCACGAATGCCAGGCCCACCAGCCCCGCTCCCGGATGCAACTGGATCTCCGGAATGATGAGACCGCGATTGTTTAGGTAGATGCCGCCGGGGATGGCGATGGACGCCTTCGGGGAAGGCAGCGGCTTGAGGACGGCGTTGTACCAGAACAGCAGCTGCAGCAATAACGGGACATTGCGCACAAGCTCGACATAGGCGGTCGCCACCTTCGAAACGATCCAGTTCGGCGAGAGGCGGGCAACGCCGATGACGAAGCCAAGCAAGGTGGCCAGCAAGATTGCGAGGAAGCTGACGTAGAGGGTGTTGACCACTCCCACCCAGAACGCCTGACCGTAGGTGGATAGTGCATCGTACGGTATCAGGGTTTGATTGATGTCGAAGCCGGCAGCCTCACCCCAAAAATCGAATGAGAGCCGAATCCCCCGGACCCGCATATTCGATGCGGTCTGCATGCCGATGCCCAGGGCCAAAGCCAACAGGCAACCTGCGAGCAAGAGCTGGTAGAAAACGCCGCGCACTTTCGTATCGTGCAGCGATAGGCTCCTGCGCGAGGGCGCTGGAAGCGACAAATCGGACATGGCGTGTTCCTATCGGGATCTGTGCAAGGCGCTGGCGGTAACGCGCCAGCGCCTTGCAACCATGCTTTGCCTAGCGAATCGGCGGAGCGTACTGAACGCCGCCTTTGTTCCAGAGCGCGTTCATGCCGCGCTCCATTTTCAGCGGTGAATCCTTGCCGATGTTGCGATCGAAGACTTCACCATAGTTGCCAACCTGCTTGATCACCTCGACCGGCCAGTTGTCGGCGAGCCCGATGTCTTTGCCTATGGTACCTTCAACGCCGAGCAAACGGCGGATGCTGGGATTGTCCGACGATTTCATTGCATCGACGTTTTTGGAGGCGATCCCGTATTCTTCGGCGGCCACCATGACGTAAAGCGTCCATTTCGCCACATTGAACCACTGGTCGTCTCCCTGCCGCACTGCCGGGCCAAGCGGCTCCTTGGAGATCCGTTCGGGAAGAACGATGCTGTCGTCCGGCTTGGCCATGCGAAGCCGCGATGCGTTCAAGGTGGAGGTGTCTGCCGACAGGACGTCGCAACGCCCTTCCTCGTAAGCCTTAACGACGGCTTCCTCGTCGGCGAAACCAACCGTGGTGTACTTGATCGACTGCGAGCGAAAATAGTCGGCAAGGTTCAACTCGGTCGTGGTGCCCTGGGTGACGCAAATCGATGCGCCCTCGAGCCCCTTGGCTGATGTGATGTTGTCCGCCTTGCGCACCATAAATCCCTGACCGTCATAGAAGTACGTCCCCGCAAAAAGTATGCCGAGAGACGTATCGCGCGACGATGTCCATGTTGCGTTGTGTGCAAGAATGTCGATCTCCCCCGACTGCAAGGCGGTGAAGCGATCTTTTGGCGTCAATGGGATGAACTTAACCTTTTGCGCGTCCCCGAGCACGGCAGCGGCCAGGGCGCGACAATAGTCGACCACAAATCCGGTCCATTTGCCTTCATTGTCGGGAAGGCTGAAGCCGGCCGTCGCCGAGTTCGTGCCGCATGTGAGCACTCCATTCTTTTTGACATTGTCGAGGGTTGCGGACCACGCCGAGGAGGCAGTGCACGCGATAGCGAGGGCAAGAAAGCCCTTGAACATCGATCTCATTTCGGTATTCCCCTGTTTTTGTTGAAGGGACTGTGCTCTCAAGCCTAAGTATTCGTCAAATTGACTGTTCTCATTGCGAAAATGAGCGTCATTCATAATTGAGGAGGCACTCGCTCTCGGGTGAAAGGGAGCTTGAGTGCTGATCGGGCTAGTTTGCTTGGGGCGGGCTAATCGAATGAGCGACGGCGCGCGCGACCTATGGTGCAGCCAACCCCGGTGCTCCGACGGTTGACCCTTGGTCTCTCTCGGTCCGCGACTCGTTGTAGATGCTCATGATTATTTCCCGGAGCCATTTGGTACCCGGGTCATTCGCCATCTGGCGGTGAACAATGAGCCAGGCATTCACATTCGATACGGGAAGGGGCGGCGGGACCAACGTCACCTCACTCCTCTCGTCCAGCATTTGCAGGATTGCATCGCCGCAATGAGTAATCAGTTCAGTGCCGCGAAGCGCCCAGGGCAGCACCAGATAATTCGAGATGGTCGCAACGACATTGCGCCGGAGACCATGCTGCTTGAGGGCGGCATCCGCGAGGCCTTCTGCCAGACCATCTGCGGAAATCTGCAGGTGAGAACTGGCCAAATATGTTTCCAGTGTCATTGCGTTCCTGGCGATCTTGCTTCCACTCCACACCGCGCAAAACAATCGATCCTGGCCAAGCTCCACCTTCAAGAGACCTGGGTCGTCGCGTATTGCCGCTCCCGTCAGTGCACAGTCGACTTGTCTCAAATAGACCGATGAACCGATTTCGGGTCCGTTTGCGGGAATGACGTTCAGCGTCGCGCCAGGCGCTTGCCTCGAAAATTCTCGAATGAGCCCTGGGATGAATATCATGGCGTGATAGTCAGTGAGTCCCACGCGAAAGTTGCGTCGCGTCGTTGCTGGATTGAAGATCTGATGCCGGTCGATCGACGCGCGGATCGTAGCCAGCGCAGCAGAAATATCTGACAGCAACTCCACTGCCCGAGGGGTTGGTCGCATTTCGCCCCCGTCTCTCGTGAACAATTCGTCCTGCAATAAATACCGAAGTTTTGATAGGGAATGACTTACAGCTGATTGTGTTCTTCCCAATTCGGCAGCTGCGCGCGTTACGTTCCTTTCACGCATCATCACGTCGAACACTCTCAGCAAATTGAGATCGATATCATCGAAACTCATGAGACCTTCCCCGTTTTCATCATGCCTCGCCCGCATGCTAACATCGTTTTCAGCGCGCCGGAGGAACGATGCCATGGCGAACAAATGCGACCCTTCGACCTGCAGGGTCAACGTTCCCTATTGGGAAATCAATACGTTAGCGGAGGGTTCGCCAACCCATTTCCTTCGCATTCTCTCGTATGGTCTGGCGAACCTAAGGACCAGGGACGTCTACGACTCGCTGCCCCTTAGGCTGAGGCCAGACTGACCTGTTGGCGCTTCGGCTGCCGTGCCGAAACCAGGGTGGCGAACTGGTCCACCGCCTGCCCGGCCCGCGCCAGAACCTGCGGGTCCGTGAGCTTCCCGTCGGAAAAGTCGCTGTCACTGCCATAAACGGGGGGCAGCTTTTGATCCGTTCGCCGATGTGTCGAAGTCGCGTCTTACTCCCGGTACGTGAATTCGATGAGGACAGTGAATGGACGGGAGCGCTTCGCTCTGGTCTCTCCAGATAACCCGTCGTTCCCATCTGATTTCGACCAAGCGTCGGAAACGAATTACCAATTCCTGCCCCCCCCCCCGGGATCGCGTTGTTTCGAGCCACTCGCACAAGATGACCTGAAGTAGGTCTGATCCGCCGACTCTCATTTCAGCAGCAATGGACTTCAGAGCCGTCATCAGTTGCCGGTTCCAGCGGCACGCCTGTCATATTTTTGAGCATCAATGCAGCGCGACGTAGAATGATCTGCAGATCCGCGCGCGAAATGTCTGCGATGCGATCGGCCGCGCTTTCAAGCTCTTCGGCAATGATTGGCGTGTCATCGCATTGGTCCGCTTGCCTGAGGCTGGGTCTTAGGCCTTCACCCGCTTGGCTGCTACCTTCTTGGCCGGGGGCTTCTTGGCGGGCATTTTTGCGCCTGCCTTGCGACCAAGTCCGATCGACTTCGCCAGCTCCGATCGCTGTGCTGCGTAGCTTGGTGCCACCATAGGATAGTCCCGCGCCAACCCCCACTTGGCTCGATACTCGTCAGGCGTCATGCCAAGCAAGCCCAAGTGCCGTTTCATCGACTTGAACTTGCGCCCGTTTTCCAACGAAATGATGTGGTCGGGAAACACAGACTTTTTGGGATTGACCGCAGGGTTCTGTGTTGGCTGCTCAACTTCAGCTGGCTTGACTAAGCTAACGAGAGCGGAGTTTACCGAAGAAATCAGATCGGGCAGGCCTGCTACGGGCACTGCGTTATTTTGGACAAACGCCGCGACAATATCCGCGGTCAATTCCATCAATTCCGCGTTCTGGCGATTCTTCTCTTCGGTCATTCATCAACTCCTATTGCAAGTCCGCTTTCGTATGGGGGAAACTCGGATCGCGCAAGAAGCAGGTCCACAGAACGAAATAATCGGGATCATCGGCCGGCCGCCAGGGCTGCCCGACCTATACGAAGCTCCCCGGGGACAAAGGCTGCCTCCCTAAATGGCGTGAGTACGAGAAGACGATCCCGCGGGAAGCAGAGTCCGCCTTCAAAGAACTCTGCAACAAGAACCATGCGGCCTATACGAATTGCGCGATACCTGACAATGAGCACCTTGATTGCTCCTGCCATTATCAAAGAGCCATGATGAAGCCTCGGAGCGGAACAATGCCCAGACGTGGTGGGCCTTTCGCTTCGTCGCAGTTCTGCACCAGCTTTGGTGGGGTGACACCCATGCCCTTCCATTGAGTCGCGCGCTCCGCGGGCCACCTGCTAATTGCTCTCTGTCTTCTTGCGCGCCGTTCCTGGCGCCGAGCGCCTTTCGTTCTGTCACATATCCCCTGGCTTGAGAGCGCGCGCGATCTCTAGGTAACCGGCCAACCTCGACGACATAAGGCTCGAATATGGCTCCCATGTCATGGGAGTGAACGCCTTCCGGCGTCCGCGCCCAAGCAGCTGCTTGCGGCGGTAACCGAGGCGCCGGTTACCGCATCGTGTCGTCGGTAATAAAGCGACGTTGCGCTCTCTGCTTTCACATCCGGGTATGCCGAAAAGTCCGTCGGTCAAAAGTCGACCAGCGGCGTGTCCACGATCTGGTGCTCGAATAGCAACCAGAACGGCGATCCCCGGGATTCGGAGTACCAATGCTCAAAAATCGCAAGGGCCTCGCCGATATTGGTGGCGGGTTCGTCCTCGGGCAGCCTCGCAGCCTGGAACAACGCAAGCGCAACGGGGCCAAAATGCGTGATCGCTTCCGTGCGCGCCTCGCTGTCCGCATTCCAGCCGAGCCGCAAGCGCAGGACGGCCAAAGCGCTGGCCACGGCGATCTCCTCACTTTCGGCTGAGGCCACGGCGTCCGAGATCGCCTGCATGAGGTTGAGCCGCCTGAAGGCGAAAGCGCGCTCCTGTTCCAGAACCGCGATCTGATTGGCCGCTTGTCGCCTGAAGCTTGCCTCGGTTGTCCTGGCGGTCTCAGCCGTCGTTTTCAGGTCATTCAGAAAGGAAGCCGTCGGGTTCATCTTGGCTCACTAGGATGGCGGAAGAGAGTGGGAGTCGAACCCACCAGAGACCGACTCGCGGCCCCTCCCGGATTTGAAGTCCGGACGCCCCACCGGGGACGATGCTCCTCCGGAAATTTGCGCCATCGGCGGCTCACCCTCGCCTGTCAGGCGGAACAGGTCCAGCCTGCGCCTGTTCAGACGGCGCAAGTCTCCCCGCCGCAGCGTCACGCCGTGCCGATCGAGAAATTCGAGGATATGGATGGCGACCTTGCGTCCGCTGCCCACGCGATCGCGAAATTGAGCAGCGGTGAACTGCTCTGTGGGCATCGACGCAGCGAGGTCGCGCGCGATCTCCACGATCTGCGCCAACGCCTCGCGCTGGAAGAAGTGGTCATGAGCGACCTCGTGGACCTTCCCCATACGGCCGGCAAGCTTCAGAAGCCGCCGGATTTCCGTCGCCGGCGCGGCCAGCACCTCGGCAATATCCCACACTCTCGGCGGATGGAACCGTTCGGGTCCGCCGATGAGAGGCTGGACTTGCAGCCAGAGAGTTTCATCCTTTGCCATCAGGTGCGCCTCATGACCGGGCAGCCGCACCCAGGCGCCGTCCAAGGCAACTTCTCCAGCGTGCGAAAGGCTCCGCAGAACTGCCGTGAAAGCGGGCGCCGGCAGACGTGGATCAAGCCCAATACGCAGTCTCTCCATTCCTACGCCCGGCAAATCGGGATTGTCGGCATGGAAGGTCCCCAGGGTCGCGGCCAAGTCGCGCTTGATTCGCAACCAGCGCTCCGGCGACAGCACGAGGAGCATTTCTCCGACGGCAAAACGGACAAGCCCGAGTTGATCGATCAGGCCTTCCGTCTCGCAGTCACTAAGCGCCCTGTCGCGCGCGAAAGCCTTCAGGTCGAAATAGTGGGGCGGCGCATCAAGGAGTGCGGCGGCGGCCAGTTCGGGCGCCAATAGCGCATGGGCATCAAGTTGGACCAGCCGTTCCGGCGCGCGGCGTTTGCGGCTGGGCGCCCGCAGATCGAGAAAATGTCCGCCGCCGATGGTTCGCTGCGCGGAGGTGTCGCGCACCACGTAAACGTCGCCGGCAGCGGCCGCGATCGGACTGTCCAGCACCAATTGAACATTGGCCGTGCCGCCAGGCTCGATCGGTTCGTCTCCGAGGAGTACGATGCGTGCCCCGACCTCCGTCGCGGCATGGTGGAGCCGCACCGGAAACCATTGGCCGATCGGCTTGCGTTCACCCGGCAGAACGCGAAGGCTTGCATCGATCCGGTCCGACGGCGCGTGAAGCTTCGGATCGACAATTACGTCGCCGCGCCGGATCGCCTCCTTGAAAACCCTTTCGCCGGTCAGATTGAGCGCGCAACGGTCTCCCGACCGACCACCTTCAGTCGGCCGGTTCTGGGCGTGGATCGATCGAACCCGCGCAAGCAATCCCGACGGGCTTACGACCACGTTGTCCCCAATACCGAGAGAACCCGAAAGCACGGTGCCCGTCACGACGGTGCCCACGCCGCGCAGCGTGAAAGAGCGGTCCACCGCTAATCGAAAACGGCCCGAAACTGCACGCCGGGCAAGATGCGACGCCTCCTCGAACAAGAGATACCTGAGTTCATCGATACCTTCGCCCGTAACGACCGAGACGGGAATCAGGGGGGCCTCGGCAAGCATCGTCCCGGCAATTACTGCGCGGATCTCGCTCGCAACCGCGGTGCGGCGCTCGGGACCGCCCAGATCGCATTTGGTGAGCAGGACGGCGCCGCGCTTGACACCGAGCAGATCGACGATGGCGAGATGCTCCCGGGTTTGCGGCATGACGCCGTCGTCGGCGGCCACCACGAGCAACACGAAGTCGATGCCGCTGGCGCCGGCGAGCATCGTGTGTACGAAACGCTCGTGCCCGGGAACATCGACGAAACCGATGCTATCCCCACCCGGCACCGGCAAATAGGCGAAGCCGAGATCGATGGTCATGCCGCGTGTCTTTTCCTCCTGCAAACGATCGGTGTTTATACCGGTCAGCGCATGCACCAGCGCAGTTTTGCCATGATCGACATGTCCCGCCGTGCCGACGATCATGATGCGGTCTCCGGCAACGGCGCGGCGGCGCGACGCTCGGCCTCGGCGGCATCGCCCGCGCTCAATTCGGCCCGCACCGCAGCCAGATAGCGGCGGGCAAGGGCGCTGCCGCCTGCCTCGGCACGCAGGAGCCAAACCAGCGCCTCGACCGCGTCAGCCGGCACGCCCGTACCAAGATGGCAGGCGGCGCCGAGCATTGCCTGCCCTTCGGCGTCTCCTCGCATGGCAGCACGGCGCCACCAGCGGACAGCCTCGTCCGGATCGCGCGGCACGCCGAGCGCATTGTGATAAAGCATGCCGATCCGGGTCATAGCGGATGCGATGCCCTGATCGGCCGCGGCAAGCGCCCAGCGTCGCGCCTCGCCGGCATCGGGAGCCATCACTTCGCCCTCCAGCAGCATCCAGCTCAGCATATCCTGCGCCGGTCCGTCGCCAGTTTCCGCTGCGGCCCGATAGAGCTGGGCCGCCCGGCGAAAGTCCTGCTGAACGCCTTCGCCGCGGAAATAGAGGGACGCCAGGTTCCTTTGCCCGACAGGATCTCCTGCCTCGGCGGCGAGCGCCAGCCAGCGAAAGGCCATATCCGCATCACGCTCGACGCCGAGCCCTTCGGCGAAGCAGGCGCCGATATTGTTCTGAGCGCGGGCAACGCCCTGGTGAGCCAGCGGCTCCCATATGGAGAGAGCCACGGCATGATCGCCTCGCCGCGCGGCTTCGAGGGCCTCGGTCATGCGTGCGGCCACAGGCGTCTCGGCTGGGCGGCGCGCAAGGCGGTCAAGCCAGCGCATCGGTTCCTCCCAGATTTAAGCCGGCTAGATTGGCGATGAAGTTCGCCTCGTCTTCCAGGCAGCGGAAATCGAGCACGAGCGCCTGGTTTTCGATGCGCCCGATCACGGGGACGCCCAGCCCACGCAGCGAAGCCGCAAGCGCTTCGAGCGCCCGGCCGCTCCCTGAGCGCGGCTTGAGAGCAAGCCCGGCGCTTGGCACAGTTTCGAGCGGCAGCGCGCCGGATCCGACTTGGCTCCGGCACTCCACCGTGTCGACCGCAAAGGCTTCGCCCACGGCGTCAGCAACCAGGGGAGCAAGGCGCTTTGCCTGCGCTGCAATCTCCCTCACCGAGCGCGAGAGCAGCCTTAGCGTCGGCAGGCGCTCGGCCAGGCGGTCGGGGTCGCGGTAGAGCTTCAACGTCGCCTCGAGCGCGGCCAGACGAAGCTTGTCGACCCTGAGCGCCCGCTTCATCGGGTTGCGGCTGATCGCTGCGAGCAGGTCCCTGCGGCCGACAATGAAACCCGCCTGCGGACCGCCAAGCAGCTTGTCGCCGGAGAATGTGACGAGATCGGCGCCGTCGGCGACCGCCTCGCGCACGGTCGGCTCGCGCCCAAGGCCGTAGCGGGCTAGATCGACCAGCGTGCCCGAACCGAGATCATGGACCAGCGGTACCCCATGCGCCTTTGCGATTGAAGCGAGCTCGGGTGCCCGGATCTCGGCCGTGAATCCTTCGACCCGGTAGTTCGACGTGTGCACCTTGAGGATGAGCCCGGTCTCCGGGCCGATCGCCGCGACATAGTCTTTGCGATGCGTGCGGTTGGTGGTGCCGACCTCGACAAGCCTGGCGCCGGCGCGCGTCATGATCTCGGGCATCCGGAAAGAGCCGCCGATCTCGATCAACTCGCCTCGCGAAACGATCGCTTCGCGACCGAGCGCCAGCGTGTTGAGCACGAGAAGGACGGCAGCCGCGTTGTTGTTGACGACGGTTGCATCCTCGGCTCCGGTCAGCTCGCAAACGAGCGATCGAAGATGATCGTCCCGTTCGCCGCGCTCGCCTTTCTCGACATCGAATTCGAGAGCCACCGCTTCGCGCATCGCCAGCCGAACAGCCTCGACCGCCTCTTTCGCGAGGAGGGCTCGTCCGAGATTGGTATGCAGCACCGTTCCGGTCAGGTTGAAAACGGGACGCAGGGAAGAGCGTTCGCCGTCCCTGAGCTGCACGAGCGCGTCGCCGGCAAGATCGTTTGCCTCCGGCACGACGGCTGCGGCATTGCGGGAGGCCATTCGTGCATCGGCGACGGCTCGGCGAATGGCCTCCGTCGCGGCCTGCCGTCCGAAGCGCTCGATTGCGGCCGCCGCCAGCGGGGTCCTCAGCACTTGGTCGACCGACGGAAGATTGCGCAAAGGGTTTGCGGATGAAGCGGTCATCGTATCCTCAATAGCCAACAAGGAACGGATTGAACGATCCGCGGCGATGGCCACCCTCGCGGACGAGCAGGTCGAGGCCGAGCGTCGCCACGTCGTCGGCGACCGGATCGAGAGCCGGATCCTTGTGCTGGTACAGGATCTTTACATAGCAGCCGCATGCATCGCAGGTCTCGGCCTTGACCGTGCCAGGGCCTCCCTCGATTTCCTGATAGCCTATCCCCTTGGTCGAGCCGCACAGCGTACATTTGACACGGACGTGGTTCCACAATGTTCCACACAGCGCGCAGACGCAGAACCGCGCCCCGTGTGCGCCGTGCCAACCGACGATGATCGAGGATACGGGCGGCCCACCGCAGGCCGGACAGGCGCCGTCGGCAACCGGAACCAGCTTCGAGCTGTCGAGACATGCCGCGAGGCGGGCAAAGTGAACCTGCAGCGCGGCCGCGACATAGACATGCTCGGCAAGCGCGTTCATTGGGATCGCATCGGTGAGCACATTGCGCACCATGGAGTCGACCCCGGACGCATCGATATTCGCCAGCCTGTCCAAGGCGGCTGCGGCCGCCTTGGGTTTTTCGATCGTGGCTGCCACTTCGAACAGGCGGCCGAGCGTCATTCCAAGGGCGGCATCCGAAGTGGATTGGTTGCGATCGAGCGGCGGCATACCGAAGGTTCGTGCGCGCTCGCGCGCCTCCGCGGTCGGCAATTCGATCTCCGGCAAGCCGTCCTGGATGCGGTGCTGCGCATCCGTCAGTGCAGAGAGGAAGCGGAGATAGGGGCCGAGCTGGTGGTCATCCGCCAACACATCCAATCGCTCGGAGCGGCGAATGAACAAGGTCCGCGGATCAGGCAGGCGCGCAAAGGGTGGGGCCGAGACCTCGCCGATTACAGTCGGGTCAGGGCGTGACGGATCTTGTTGCTTTGGCATTTCAACCTCACGAACCTCACGGGCCACGTGGTCGGCTTGATACTGCTCCGGAGCAATTCCACGAAAAGTGTATAACGGTTTTCCGTCCGGAATTGCGTAAAAACAAATACCCGCTCATTCGGCGGGATTCGATCCCGAACGTCCGTCCGGTTTGCCTGCGATCAGTTCACGCAGCCATTTGCGATGATGCCGCCAAGCCCAGCCGCCGGTCACCCGTCCGCGCGTCATGGCGGGAATGGTGCCGCGTACCCAGATGGCCGAATAGAAATGGATAATCCAGACGCCGATGATCGCCACGGCAGCGATCGAATGAACAAGCAGCGCCACCCGCTGCTGACCGATCGTGGTGTAAGCGGCGAAATATTGTTGCCAGATGACGATGCCGCTCGAAATCAGGATGACGATGAGGATCGACATTGACCAGAAGACGAGCTTCTGGCCGGCATTGTACTTGCCGACTTCGGGGACGTTGTCCTCGTGATTGGACAATACGTCACGGAAACGGGCGAGCCACGTTCCGTCCTCGGGCCTCCACAAATTGGCCTTCCAGAACCGAAGGAAAAGCCCAAGGAAGCTGAAGAACAGCAAGACGCCGATCCATGGATGAATGAAGCGCGTGAACTGGCCGCCGCCAAACAGCCCCGACAGGAAGAACAGGCTCGGGTGAAACATGGCAAGGCCGGACAAGGCGAGCAGGATCAGGCTGGCCGCCGTGATCCAATGGTTGATCCGCGCGCTCACCGTGTAGCGGTCCACGATGACTGGCTTGCCGGGATGTACCTGCTCGTTCGGCTTCACGTCATACGCGGCCATCGTTGTCGCCTTCCGTCAGCTCTTCGGCATGCTCCTCATCCGTCTCGGAGACCCTGTTCGGTCCCATCACCAGATGGTGAAGCAGGCCGACGCCGGCCGCCACGCCGAGAATGGTGAGGCCGGCATATTTGGTCACGCCCTTCCACGCCTCCACGAGCGGACTGATCTTCGGCTCCTTCGGCAGACCAGAATAGAGTTCCGGCTGGTCGGCATGGTGCAGCACATACATCACATGCGTCCCTCCGACGCCGGGCGGATCGTAGAGGCCGGCATTCGAATAGCCGCGCGATTTCAGGTCCTTGATGCGGCCGTCGGCGTGCTGTTTCATCTCGTCTTTCGTGCCGAACACGATCGCCTGGGTCGGGCAGGCCTTGGCGCAGGCTGGTCCCTGGCCGACAGCCACGCGGTCGGAGCAGAGCGTGCATTTGTAGGCCGTGTGATCGACTTTGGAGATGCGCGGAATGTTGAACGGGCAACCCTTGATGCAATAGCCGCAGCCGATGCAGTTCTCATGGACGAAATCGACGATGCCGTTCGAATACTGCACTATGGCGCCTGGTGCCGGACAAGCCTTGAGGCAGCCCGGGTCAGCGCAGTGCATACAGCCATCCTTGCGGATCAGCCATTCGAGTTCGTTTGTCTCGGGATTGTCCCATTCGCTGAAGCGCATCAGCGTGAACATGTCCGGCGTCAGATCGGCAGGATTCTCATAGACGCCGGCATTGAAGCCGATCTCCGGATGCGTGTCGTTCCACTCGATGCAGGCCGTCTGGCACGCCTTGCAGCCGATGCATTTCGAAACATCGATGAGCTTGGCGACTTCCGTCAATTGCTGCTCGGGCGCGGGAACCGTCGAGGCAGAGCGGCGGATGAGGTCCTTGTCGGAAAAACGCGGTGCGGTATCCGTCGTCGAAGGATTTGGAAGTGGAGGAAACATCGCTTACTCCTCCTACGCTACCGGCCCGGCGATGGGCTCGATGTTGACAAGGAACGCCTTGTATTCCGGCGTCTCGATGTTGGCGTCGCCGACAAACGGGGTGAGCATGTTCGGGCCAAAGCCTTTCTTCGCCGCTCCCGTGAAACCCCAGTGCAGCGGTATTCCGACGATGTGGACGGTCTTGCCATCGCAGGTGAGCGGCCTGATCCGCTTGGTCACCATGGCCTTCGCCACAACGGAACCGCGCTTCGACCAGACGCGCACCCAGCCGCCTTTGGTGATGCCCTTCTCGGCCGCAAGCTGTTCGGAAATTTCCACGAAAAACTCCGGCTGCATCACCGCATTGGTGATGACGTGCTTGGTCCAGAAGTGGAAATGCTCGGTCAGTCGGTAGGAGGTCGCCGCGTAGGGGAACTCCTGCGAAGCCGATTCGGCGAACTGGGCCATATCGCCTTCGAACACCCGCGCTGCGGGGTTGCCGCGGACTTTGGGAGCTATCGGGTTCGCGATGGGCGACTCGAATGGCTCGTAATGCGCCGGGAATGGTCCGTCGCGCATCATGCCCCGGGTAAAGAGGCGCGAGACGCCTTCCGGATTCATGATGAACGGGCCTACTTGATCGGGCTTTGCCGTTGGCAAGATGTCGGGGACATCGTAGCCCGACCATTTCGTGCCGTCCCATTCAATCACCTTGCGGCTTGGATCCCAAGCCTTTCCGGTGAGGTCAGCCGACGCCCTGTTGTAGAGAATGCGGCGGTTGGCAGGCCATGAGAACGCCCATTTGGAATAGGCGCCGGTTTCGTCAGGATCGGTCGTGTCCCGCCTGGCCATGTTGTTGCCGTTTTCATTGAAGCAGCCGGAATAGATCCAGCAGCCGCAGGAGGTGGAGCCGTCGTCGCGCAGCGCGGCGAAGCCCGGCAAGAGCTTTCCGGCCTCGGCCAGCACCTTTGTCGGGTCGGCCGTGTCGGTTACCCTGGCGAGCGCCCTACCATTGATCTCCTGGGCAAGCTCCTCGGCCGTCGGATCGCCGGGATCGGCATAAGGCCAGTTGAGCTTGACGATCGGCTCGGCGAAGGCGCCGCCTTCCTTGGTGTAGAGCTCCTTCAGGCGCAGATAGAGCTGCGCCATAATCCAGGTATCGCGTTTGGCCTCGCCGGGGGGCGTGCCGCCGGCCCAATGCCACTGCAGCCAGCGCCCCGAATTGACCAGCGAACCGTCGTCCTCGGCGAAGCAGGTGGAGGGAAGCTGGTAGACTTCCGTCTGAATCTGCGACGGATCGACATCGTTGTACGGCCCGTGGTTCTCCCAGAACCGGCCCGTCTCCGTGTCCAACGGATCCATGATGACGAGGTATTTGAGCTTCGAGAGGGACTCGATCACCTTCTTCTTGTTCGGAGCTGCCTGTAGCGGGTTGAAGCCCTGGCAGAAATAGCCGTTCATCTTGCCCTGGTGCATCAGCTCGAAAGCCCGCAGCAGATCGTACCCCGGCAGGTCGAGCTTCGGCAGGTAGTCATAGGCGAAGCCGTTCTCCGGCGTTGCCGCGTTGCCCCACATTGACTTTTGGAAGCTTACGAAGAACTTCCTGTAGTTCTGCCAGTAGCTCATCTGGTTCGGCCGGAGCGGCTTGAAGCCTCGGGTCGACATGTAGGCTGCCAGATCGACCTCCTTCTCGGTCGGCAGCGTCAGATAACCGGGCAGCAGGTTCGACATCAGCCCGAGGTCGGTCAGCCCCTGGATGTTGGAGTGACCGCGAAGCGCGTTCATGCCGCCGCCGCGTATACCAATATTGCCGAGAACAAGCTGCAGCATCGCCATGGCGCGGATGTTCTGCGAGCCCTTCGAGTGCTGGGTCCAGCCGAGCGCGTACATCGAGGTCATCGCCTTGGTCGGAGACGACGTCTCGGCGACCATCGCGGCCACCTTCAGGAACCGGTCCTTGGGTGTGCCGCAGATGCGCTCGACCATCTCCGGCGTGTAGACCGCGACATGCTTCTTGAGCAGATTCCAGACGCAGCGGGGATTGGCCAATGTTGCGTCGACAACGGCAAAGCCGTCCGTGCCTATGTCATAATCCCAACTGGACTTGTCATAGTCTCGCTTCGCCTCGTTATAGCCGGAGAAGAGGCCGTCCTGATAGGTGAAGCCTTCCTTGACGACATACGTCGCGTTGGTGAAGGTCTTCAGATAGTCCCATTGCACCTTATCGTTCTGGATGCAGTAGTTGATCAGCCCGAGCAGGAAGGCGATGTCCGTTCCCTGGCGGATCGGCGCGTAAAGATCCGACACCGAAGCCGAGCGCGTAAAGCGCGGGTCGATGACGATGAGCTTGGCGCCGCGGTTGGCCTTCGCCTCTGTGACCCATTTGAAGCCGCAAGGATGCGCTTCCGCGGCATTGCCGCCCATGATGACGACGAGATCCGTGTTCTTGATGTCGGTCCAGGAATTGGTCATTGCGCCGCGGCCGAATGTTGGGGCGAGACTCGCCACCGTCGGGCCGTGTCAGACACGTGCCTGGTTGTCGAACACCAGCATGCCCGCGCTGCGGACCACCTTGTAGGTCGCGAACGCGGTTTCATTGGTCGAAGCCGAGGCGGCGAGGAAGCCGGTGGTGATCCACCGGTTGACCGTCACGCCGTCATTGTTCGTCGCGACGAAGTTCTTGTCGCGATCGTCCTTCATCAGGCGGGCGATGCGGCCGAGCGCGTCTTCCCAGCTTATCGGCTCGAACTTGTCCGAGCCCGGTTTGCGGATCATCGGATGTTGCAGACGGGTCGGCGACTTGACAAATCCGAGCAGCGCCGACCCTTTGGGGCACAAGGTGCCGCGATTGGTCGGATGATCAGTATCACCCTCGATATGGGTGATCTCGGCCGGCTCGCCCTTTCTGAGATCGCCCTTCGAATACAAGATTATGCCGCAAGCCACCGAGCAGTATGGACAGGTGTTGCGTGTTTCGGTGGTGTTCGCGAGCTTGAAGGGCCGTATAGCCGCCGCGTGTGCGGCCTCGCTATCGCCGAAGCCGAGGGCTCCAAGCGTAGTACCGGCGAGACCCGCGCCTGCTGTTTGCAGGAACGCGCGTCGAGAAAGATCGATGTTCATGGGTTCCTCCCGAAGCCGATGCCCCACAAGGCAACTCGAACCAACGGTTCAATCCGAGTAACTAGTCTCGGGCCAAATAAAATCAATGCCATAGAACGAGGTGCGTACGGTGCAGCAAAAGTGCCCCTCCGAACTGCCTTCCTGCAACAGGTTTGTGCCCGCAAATCGGCATTGTGTATTATTGTTGAATATTCTTGTCATCTTTTCGTGACCGCGACTGCGATTGACGAAAACGAACGCATTACCATACAGTAAAGCGTGGTGATGAAACAGCTCCCGCGGGTCGGGGCGCCTTTCGATCGATACCCAATGACGGCGATGCCTCGCACGCCGGATACGGTGCTTGCCTTTCCTAACTTAATGAAATCCGCTGAGAGCAAGCGTGCTCCAAACGCGCCGTGCGTTGGCGCGATCGTATTTTCCATTCCGGTTGACCTTGATCCCTACTAAAGCGTGCCAGCAGAGGAGGCTCGACGACTATGGCAATCGCCCTCTCGCCCGAAATCACCGATGCGCCCGTTGTGCGCCTGACCAGCCTCGCCCATGGCGGCGGTTGCGGTTGCAAGCTGGCACCGTCAGTGCTGCAGCAGCTTCTCGCTAATCCGGCGGCTGCCAGTCCCTATCATCAGCTTCTCGTCGGCACGGAGACCGGCGACGATGCGGCAGTCTGGCAACTCGACGGCGCCACTTGCGTCATCGCGACCACCGACTTCTTCATGCCTATGGTAGATGACCCCTACGATTTCGGCCGGATTGCCGCAACCAACGCCCTGTCCGATATCTATGCGATGGGTGGCCGGCCGATCATGGCGCTGGCGATCCTCGGGATGCCTCTCGACAAGATCCCGATGCTCATGGTCCGCGAAATCCTGAAAGGTGGCGAAGCTGTCTGCGCCGACGCCGGAATCCCGGTTGCAGGTGGCCACTCGATCGACTCGCCGGAGCCGATTTATGGCCTCGCAGTCATCGGCACATGCCGACCGGGAGATATCCGACGCAATTCTGACACCAGGCCGGGTGACGCCTTGATCCTGACGAAAGGGCTCGGCGTCGGCATCTACTCCGCCGCCATCAAGAAGCAGGCGCTTTCCGAGAGCGGCTATCGCGAAATGATCGCCTCCACCACCCTTCTCAACAGGATCGGATCGGAGCTGGCGCAGGACGCGAGCGTCCACGCCGTCACCGACGTGACCGGATTTGGCTTGCTCGGACATGGCCTCGAGATGGCACGCGGTTCCGGGTGCACGCTGATAATTTGCAGCCACGACGTGCCGCTCTTTTCCGAAGCTGCCTCGCTCGCGGTCGACGGGCACGTCACCGGCGCATCGCGGCGCAACTGGGCGAGCTATGGCGACGCGGTAAGCTTACCTCCCGGCATGCCCGAGTGGCGACGCCATCTTCTCACGGATCCACAGACTTCGGGCGGGTTGCTGGTTGCTTGCGAGACCGACCACGCAGCGGCGCTCGTCGAGAGGATCGTCGCGGACGGCTATCCTTCGGCTCGCATCATCGGCCATGCCAGGCCCGGCGCGCCGACAATAGTAGTAGAGGCCTGAACGGCCGCTCCGCTTCCCGCCAGATGACGGGGTGCGCCCTCCAGTTCGCGGCACTCCACCTCCTGCCACCACTGGATCGGCAGGCAAAGACGCCCGCCCCACCCGTTGCGCTGCAGTTCCTATTAAGCCGTGACGAAAAGAGCATGTTTCAATGCGGCCTCGGCGCGTGGTGAACGTAAGAAAGGTACCTCTTCCAGCCTGCAAATCGGACCTCGCCCTCCCTACGCTCTCATATGACGCTGGCGTACAAGTATATTTGCTATTTCGAGCATCAGCTTTGGAATATCAAGAGTAATATTCATGGTTTCCACGTCATAATAGCGGCTCTTGGAAAGCATGCCTTGCCGGTCTTAGCCTTAAATCGCCGATGTCTGGCTACGAATTTCCGTTGCCGCGCTCGCCGTGGTTGACGGGAAGGTTCTCGCTTGGCGCTCTTTGAAAGCATGCTCACGCTGATGATGCATTAGCCGGGTGACGCGCGCGCTGATGTCCGCGCTTCATAAGATCGGAAGCTGCTTAAATGGGTAAACACACTACTTCGATTCAATAACCCCGTTCGAGGTCGATTTTGTTGGACAGAGGCTCTCCTCTTGCGACTTGACCGCAGAGATCGGCGACCTAGTCGATTCCAGAATCCACCCAGAAGCTCGCGACATGAGGTGTGATGGTCACCCTGGGATGAGTCCACAACGACGATGAAGCTTCCGGCGGTTCACGCTCAAACACGTAAAGGGTGATGGCCGTGAATTGACCCGGAGCGAGCGAGCTTCCGCTTAGGGTCGGTCTTTCGCGTTCCCTCGAGTCGCAAGAGCGTGGGGTGAGCGGTACTACATCGACCCGGCCAGACGCCATTCCAACCGCTGATCCGTCTCGACCGCTTTCGGCCGCGTCGGCCGTTTCGCTAGGTCGCTTCGCCCGGCTTATGGAAGTTCGATCTCGCCGTCCACCACGTGGTTGAGGCCGGTGCCTTCCGCCGTCAGCGTCATGCGGACCTTCAGCTTCTTGCCGCCGATTTGCCCTTCGCGCACCGTCTCCTCGATCTTGCGCTGGGAGGTGACGCCGACTTCCTTCAGGAACTTGCGGATCGACATGTTCACGGCGTCTTCGCTCATGGCGGAACTCCTCTGTGTCCGGAAGGGATTGTAACGGAAGGCAAGGGATCAAGGAAGCAGGACGGTGACGCACGGTTTTATTGAAATAGACCTCGAGCCGGGAGGAGACGTCGGGTCCTTAACTTGATCGACCCTGGCAGGAGGAGTGAACCGATCGACGTCTTGCGCAGAAGGAGCACTATGACGGCCATCTCGGCCTTGATCTGACCGATCAGGAAAAGGGTGATCTGATCGAGTACCTCAAATCGATCTGATCAGCACTCGGCGCTTCTTTGGGTTCGATTGGGAGGGCGCAAGCTCTTCACCTATCTCGATGCGGCGGAGCAGGACGGGCTCGAACATCCGTTCCTGACCTGGCGATCCGCCTGCAATTCGAATTCGCTGCTCGAATGTCAGAAGTGCTGTCACTAGAATGGTCCTGAATAGACCTTGAACAGCGCCGCGTCACTTGGCCGGACAGCAAGACCGGCGACATGATCAAACCGCTCAGCGACGAAGCCCATCGTCTTTTATACGAAGCGCCACGCTTCGAAAACTCGCCATTCGTCTGCCCGTCCATCTTCAACCCAGCAAAATCGATGACGGCGAACACCTACCATCACGGATGGCGACGTGTCCTGAAGCGGGCGGGCATTCCCCATGCCGGAACGCACGGCATCCGGCATCGCGCCGCTACGGACATTGCCAATTCCGGCGTGCCGTTGAAGGTCGGTATGGCCCTGACCGCCCATAAGACCGTCGCGATGTTCATGCGCTACATCCACAACGAGGACGACCCGGTCCGCTCGGCCGCCGACGTGGTCGCAGCTCGTCGCCGATCGGTACTGACGCCCCGTGCGCCGGCCATCATCCGCGCCGGAGACAGTCAAAGCCGAGCCAAGCAAAGTTCCGGGGTCGGCCAAGGAGGTCAGGCCGTCAGCCCCGCTCGCGGGCCTCGACGATGAGAAATACCAGCCTCGTATCAAGGTCGGAAATTATCGGCCGTTCCGCCACCGCAAGGGCGACAACCGCACTGCACCACCTGGAAGTCGGCGCGGGCCTGTCAGCGCGGAGGCGGCGGAATGAAAACCTCCAAACCCGTAGCCACAGGTCGGATATGGTCAGACCGCGATGGCCGATCGCGCAATCGCGCTCGGCTCGCGGTGGCTCCGCACGCGCCAGGCGGCGCTTTATCTCAACCTTTCCTATCGCACCCTAGAGAAGCTTCGCTCCTCCGGGGGCGGGCCTGCCTATCGAAAAGTCGGCGGGACCGTCCTCTATCGCATGGATGAACTCGACACCTGGGTCGACTCCCGCCGCTTCGCTTCAACGTCTGAGGAATCCCAGGCGGGTCGGGAGGGGCGCAATGCCTGACCGTTCGCACTCCGATGGCCCTCAGCCGATATTCTGAAACGCGCAGTCTTCATCAAAGACGCTGGCCCGATCCGCTTCGTGGACACTGAAGCCGCCGCCAAATACCTAGCCCTGGAGGCCCATTCTCTGGAATGCTACCGTTCCCTTGGCGGCGGCCCGATCTTCCACAAGTTCGGCAAATATGTCCGCTACGCGGTCGACGACCTCGACGCCTGGGCGGAAAGTTGCCGGCGTATGACGACGGCCTCGCCTGCAGCGCCCCGCATCCCCGCACAGCGTTGACACTCTGCGCCACCCACGGAGGACAGAAATCGCTACAGCGGAGTTCGGGTGCAGCGCTCCTGCACCGACAGTCGTGTCTTCATCAAATCAGCGAAGCAAGATTTCATGGATCGCGAGGGCGATCAGGGCAGCGCCAGCCAAGCCCTCGATAGAACGCGTGATCGCTTCGAACAGACGCGACCTGCCTTCGACAAACCAGACCAGGCGTTCGCGCAGTAGGATCGAGAGAATTGCGACGGCTGACAGCGTGATCGCCACGCCAATCATCATCGTGCCGGCGAACAGGATGCCGGCCGCCGGCACGCCGCGCGCGATCGCAAACGTCATGACGAACAGCGTGAGCGGACAAGGAATCAGTCCAGCCATGACTCCGACGGCTTCGCCTTCGTGCTTGTGATGATGCCCATGGCTGAGTGCCCGCCACAGCATCCATAGGCCGATCAACCCAAGCAGTCCGCGGCTGATGTCTTCCAGCAGAGGAGCGCGGCCAACACTACCCAGGGCGATTGAGACAAGCGGCAAGGAAAGGACCGCAATCAGAACCGCTGTTGTCACATGGGTGATCGATAGGGTTGTCGATACGAGGAGGCCTCGAGAAACCTTTGCGTCCGAACCCGCCAGATACGTGGCCAGGACCGCCTTGCTGTGTCCTGGTGTCAGCGCATGCGCTGCACCGAACAGAATGCCCATCGGCAGAAAAGCCGTGAAGGCCAGCCAATCGCCGCCGGCCGCAAGCAGTTTGATCTGCTCGGCAAGCGCCAGGTAGATCGTGCGTTGGAACTCGACCAGCGTCTGGAACATGGCCATCGAACCGGCTCCGCTTCAGCCGCAGGTCAGTTCGAGGCGTGTCGCGAAAATCTTGCCGAGATCCGTCCCCGTCGGATCACTGAAGAACGCGTCTGTCAGGCTCTTCTGGTTCTGCGCGATGGCCGTGTCCGGATCTGGACGCACGATCGCGCGTGAGCATCCTTCAGGCAGGCCAGCCACAGCAATCTTGTCGTCGTTCGTAAAATCGATCGCCGTGTAGAAGGTCGGGTCGTACACGCCGATGCTGACTTTTCCAGCTAGGGCCAAAGGGTCCTTCGGCTGCGTTTCGAACTTGACGACGAGTTGATCGTTTTCATAGCTGACGCTGAACTTCGGCGGTGGCGCCATCGTCACGTCCTTGCCGTTCAAGGTCACCATCTGAAAGTAGTTGTACTCGGCCAGCGACGCATGGACGGTGAGAGCGACTTCGTCGAGTTCCTTGGCATCAAGGACAAGGTCGGAATTCTTGTCGAATTCCATCAGCACAGTGCTGGAAAAGAGGTCGTCGAAACGCCAGGAATGCCGAAGCGACTTGACCGTCCTGTCTGGACCGACGGTCAGGTCCAGCTTCGCTTCGGCAAACACATGCGGATGAGTGTTCGCTGCCGCGGCGGAAGCGAGCAACAGCGCCGCGCCTGATACCATGCCCGTCAGTTGCATTTTTCACTCACATTTCGCTCGTCGATTCCGCATCGGGTAGGACACCTGCCATTGCAAGCAGGCCGAAATGGGTCATATCAGAACAGGTCGCCATGCAACCAGCGTCTGAGCATCATCACGACGCCTGACTTGGCTGGTCCTTTTTCATCGTTGCGCGAATATAGTTCAGGTTCTTGGTTCCGACGGCGCCGATGTCGCTGACCTGGAATCCGCTCTTGGTCAACAGCGAGGCGACCGAATGCATATCGACATGACCATGCTTGTGAAGCCTGGGCAATCTGGATTTGCGCACCGGCCTGCCGAAATCGATGAGCAACAGCCGGCCTGCGGGCTTCAGGACGCGTGCTGCCTCGCCGACGAAGGTCGATCGAACGGGCTTCGACAGGTGATGCAGCATCAGCGTGCCGACGACGATGTCGAATTGCTCGTCCTTGAAGGGAAGCTCCTGCGCCGTCCCGTTGACGAAAGTCAGATCGAGACCGGACTGCTCGGCCTTGGCGCGCGCCCTCTCGACCATTTCGGCCGACGCATCGACGCCGGTGACGCTTCCGTCCGAACCGACCAGTCGCTTCGCCGCAATGGCAAGGGTTCCCGTTCCACAGGCCACATCGAGCATCGCTTCGCCGGCCTGGAGCTTTGCCAGGCGAAGCATGAATTCGCGAAACCGGCCCTCCCGCCCAAAGGTCAGAACGCGCGCAAGTAAGTCATAGGCCGCCGCCCGATGCAGGACGATGCCGATGCCCCTGTCGCTCGCGCTCTGCGCACCGTTGCCAACGAGCCCCATGTGACGCAGGCTGCCCCACAGCGCCAATCCCGCGATCACCGCAAGGACGAGGCCGTGGAATGCCGCGGTCCAGGCGCCGGCCTCGATATAGCCCATGCCCAATTTGGCGAGCACGAGGAAGCCGGCGACCAGCGACAGTTTGGCAAGCAGGGCCAACGCTATCACCCTCTTGCGCGAATGCGGTCCGTTAACGGCGTGATGATCAGATGAGTGCATGTCCGGCGACCTTCTGCTTCATTGCGGCGTGCCCAAACCCGATTTGAGCTCCTGGACTTGGCGTATCATAATGGACACACTGTCTGGAAATGCTGTTGTCGGACACCGGACCGCCGAATGTCCGAAACCGGGCACTGCAGAAGGCCATGGCCATGAAAATCGAACGTGCGGGTGAGCGGAACACGATCGATCGACGCGTCGCGCGGACGCGCGGCCTGCTGCAGGACGCGCTCATCGCCCTGATCCCGGAGCAGGGCTATGCTGCCATCACTGTCGATGACATTTGCCAGCGGGCCAATGTCGGCAGGTCGACCTTCTATACGCACTATGCCGACAAGGATGCTCTGCGCAGCGCGACCATCGAGGCGCATCTGCGGTCGATCGGCCGCAGGCGCGAGGCGGCAGGTCAAGAAACAGGTAGCCGCCTGTTCGAGTTCAGCCTGCCCATGTTCGAGCACGCCCATGCATTCCGACCGCTTCATCACGCATTGCTTGCAAGCAGCGGCGATACGATCCACGACGAATTGCGAGAGCGTATCCGGCGAGCCGTCCGGGAAGAACTCGTCGAGAAACGGATCAGCGATCGCGGCATGCCCGCTGAATTCGCCATTCAGTTCATCGCCGGGGCATTTCTTGCGGTCCTCGCATGGTGGGTCGCCACCGACATGAACCTTTCACCGGCACAAGCAGACGACCTGTTCCAGAGGATGGCCGGAAAAGGCATTGGCGCCTGACTAGTCGTCGGCTATCGAGCTTGCAATGATCGAATCCGATCGCCCCGTGTCGACCCGCGAAGTCAAATGAACAAGCTGCCTGCGATTGCCTGCAATCAATATGTAAAGTTTGGAGACCTGATCTCCATTCCGGTCCTCGCCGATCTTTTCGGCGTCGGTCCGGGCGAAGAAACGCTGTTCGAATGTTGGGCGGTCGACGTCGAACAGTCTGATGGAGCAGGTCTGCACGGCCTTGCCGCTTAAGGTGGCTTTGGTCACCGCGATCATGGTTCCGGCAGGTAGATCATTGCCAGTCACCGTCCATCCCTGAAAGGCATCCACGTCATCGACTGGAGTAAGCGCTGCGTCACCGGATAGCGGTGTCCATCCACGCGTCTTGGCCACTGCGGCGGTTCGCTCGAAGTCTGGACCATGGGCAAGACAGGTTTCGTGAAAAGCTTCTAGCGCCAGATCGACATTGTCGGCATGCGCCGGCGTCAGGCAGACGCCTGCGAGCGCAAAAGCCAAGAGGGCTTTCCACATATCAGTTCCACCTCGCGCTGAAGAGCGAGCCATCGGTACGATTAAGATGGACCAATTGGTACCCTGGTCAAGCGGTGGCCAAGGCCTCGACCTGCAGAATGACGTGGGGCGCGCGCCGCTCATGTTGGCTCGGGCATGTCGTGGAGCAGCTACAGACCTTCCCACCGTTCCTCCGGCGGGCGAACCTTGCGGAACATCGCAAGCAGAAGGAGGTCGTAGACAATCTTCAAGGCGCCGGCGATCAGCAGCGGCCAACCGAAACCGGACATTGCGAGCAGCGAGCCGGCAAGCATCGGGCTGGCGGCTGCCGCGAGGCTGCGCGGGACAGCGGTGACACTCGCGGCGGCGGCCCGCTCACCAGGCGATACCACGGCCATGACGTAGGAGATGCGGGTCGGCACATCCATCTGCGACAACGCGCTCCTGATCAGCAGAAGTACGATAACGGGACCGAGGCTCGGCATGAAGGGAATGAACAAAAGGCAAAGACTGGATGGCAGATGTGTGAACACCATCGTGTTCACCAGCCCGATCCGTTTAGAGATTTGCACGGCCACCAGATACGACCCAGCCGAAAGGATACCCGTCAAGAAGAAGATTGCGCCCGTCGCAGCGAGCGATAGGCCGAACCGTTGGAAAAGCCAAAGAGCCAACAATGACTGAACCACGAAACCGCCCGCAAAAGCGTCAAGGCTGAAAAGTGCAGCGAGCGTGAGGACGATGGTTCGAGATTTGCGTAGTGGTTCCGCCGGTACCGCACTCGCATCGAGCGGCTCATCCGGCAGTTTCCGATAGAGGAGCAGCGCTCCTACTCCCAGAAAGGCATAAAGCAGGAAGGCGATCTGGAGACCTTGCTTGATGTCCAGTCCGACAATCTGGCGGAGTAGGTCTGGGACGCCAGCCGCCAGAGCACCGACCGCCCCTACTACTGAGCCGACAAGGCTGTAGCGTGCGAAGAGCGCGGTGCGGTCGCGGTCAGTGACACTGTGGGCGAGTTGCGCATGCTCCAGCGGCAGAAACACACTAACGTCGCCAGAGGATGGATTGAGCGTTCCGACGAATGCGACAAGGAGCAGCGGCCAGAAATCCTGAACCAACGCGAAGGCGATCCCGGTGACGACCATCAGGAGGGCAGCTGCGATCAGCAGGGAGCGGCGGGAGAAATGATGTGCGACAAACCCGACGGTCAAGGTGAGCGCCGCCGAACCCGCGAGCGTCGCTGTCGTGAGAATCCCGATCTTGAAAGCGTTGAAACCAAGTGTGGCCAAATAGGCGGGAAGCAGAAGACTGACGAGTCCGTCGCCGAATGCCCTCAATCCCCTGGAAATCAACAGAAGGGCAGCTGCCGGCCTGGCACCGGCAGGCAGCAGCGAAAACCTCTGTTTGACCGCTGGTTCGCGCGAAGCATTCGTCGGCGTCTGGGCTGTCAGGGATGCCTCCTGCCGCAGAGTGGTTGCGCCTATGGCACTGCTTAAATCGATCCCGTGGCAACGCCATAAAGCACGCCCAGGACAGAGCATGTCGCGAGCACGGGGATCATACCGATCTTGAAACGAAACACGGCCAGCAGCGCACCGACTGTCAGCACCAGCGACGGCAGGTTAACGGAGCTGAATACTGGCACATCCACCGTCGTGCCCAGCCAGCTGACCTCACGCAGTTCGCGGAACAGCACATGAAGCGCGAACCATACCGCCAGGTTCAGGATCACACCGACCACCGCCGCCGTGATGGCAGACAACGCTGCCGACAAGGCCTTGTTGCTGCGCATCGTTTCCATGAACGGCGCGCCGAGGAATATCCACAGGAAGCACGGAACGAAGGTGACCCACGTCGTCAGCAGACCGCCGAGTGTTCCGGCGACCAGCGGGCTGAGCATTCCTGGCGCCCGGTACGCGCCCATGAAACCGACGAACTGGGTGACCATGATGAGCGGACCGGGCGTGGTCTCGGCCATGCCGAGGCCGTCCAGCATTTCTCCTGGCTTGAGCCAGCCGTAGTGCTCGACGCCTTGCTGAGCGACATAGGCGAGCACTGCATAGGCGCCGCCGAAAGTGACCATCGCCATTTTCGAGAAGAAGATCGCGATGTCGGTGAAGACATTGCCTTGCCCAAGAAACACCAGAAGTGCCAGGACCGGAACGAACCACAGCAGCAGACATACCGCTGCGATCTTCAGCGACCAGCTGACGGATGGCCGGGTATGCGCAGGCACCCCTTCGCCAAGCGCCGTATCAGCGTCGGCAACCTGCTTGCCGCCGACCTTGCCATGTCCGTTGGCCGACTGGAATGCAGCCCACCCTGCCCGTCCCCCGACGTAACCGATCACACCCGCAGCCAGGATGACCAGCGGGAATGGCGCGTGGAAGAAGAACAGAGCGATGAAGGCCGCCGCCGCAAGCCCGATCATGGCATTGTTCTTGAGCGCCCGTCTGCCGATCCGCAACACCGCTTCGAGCACGATGGCAAGGACCGCCGCCTTCAAGCCGAAGAAGAGGGCCTGAACTGCTCCGACATTGCCCAAGATTGCATAGATCCAGCTCAACGCCATGATGGCGATCGCACCAGGCAGCACGAACAGGATACCGGCGACGAGGCCGCCTCTGGTTTTGTGCATGAGCCAGCCGATGTAGATGGCAAGCTGTTGTGCCTCCGGTCCGGGCAGCAGCGTGCAGTAATTGAGCGCATGCAGGAACCTGGTCTCGCCGATCCAGCGTTTTTCCTCGACGATGATGCGGTGCATCATGGCGATCTGACCGGCCGGACCGCCGAAGCTGAGAGCGGCCACACGCGCCCACACCCGCGTGGCCTCAGCGAACGAAATGCCATGGCCGGGCGTGTCGTTTGGTCGGTTCGGTGCCGTCACGGTGCTTTCTACATTGGCCATAGTTAGATCCTCGAATCACCCGCGCTTCGAGCGGAAATATCGGTAGAGGTTGTCGAACACCGAAGCGCCCTCGGCGATCCTTTGCTCGTCGCTCGCCTGCGCCATCGCTATACCGGAGATCAGGCTGGCAATCCCCGTGGTTTCCTCGCGGCCGAACTTGCTGTCCTTGAGATCAATATCGTGGACGACCTCGGCGATGGCCTGCAAAGCCGCATCCGTAATCCCGGCGCGGGCCAGCAGCACCTCAAAGCTGCAGCGGTCTCCCTCATGGGTGATTTCGCCCTCGAACATGTCGAAGCGCAATTCGCCCTCCTTTGGCACGTATCCCTTGCCAGCGACGAAGCGGATTGTTGCATTGGCATCGATAAAGCGACGGATCAGCCAGCTGCAGGCGATGCGATCGACATGCACGTCCCGGCGCGTGACCCAGGTCCGGCCCTTGAGCTCACCCGGCTCGGCCACCTTCTTCGGTTCCTTGGTCATGGCGTTGTCCTCTATAAGCTGTGCCTCGAGCTCGGCGATCAGTCCCTCGGCGGCGAGCCGCCCGCTGGCGCCGAAGAAGTCGATCGTCACGACGTCGGCGAGCCGCTTGCGCAAGCGGCCGAGTTGCGGACGCGCTTCCGCCTGTTTTTCCGATGTCGCGTCGGTCTTGATCGCTGCGGCCAGATCGCGCGCTTCCTTGACGATCTCCGCATAGTCGGCGTCACGGGCTGCATCGAAGAGCGCTCGGACCTGGGTGTCGGACAAACCGTCGATGAGGCGCGCCTCGCACATCATCGCCTCGCCGCCGCCCTCGATGATCTCCTTGAGAAGCCATTCGAAATCCTCCTGCATCTCGGCATTGGCCGGCAGGGCGTAAACGGTGCTTTTGACTGCGACCGCGCCGATGCCTTGCAAGCGTCGCCAGATCTTCACCCGGAAGTAGGCGGGTTTGCTTGGCAGCTGATGGATCAGGAGCAGCCAGCGCTGCTCCTGTGATTGCCCCTCACTCATAAGTGAACCGTATCACGAACAAAGCCAAATGCAACACTTGTATCATCTTTCATTCAGGCATAGCCTTCGCCTCCTCACGGATGGGCCGTGCCGCAGAGCGGGGGGGAACCGATGCCACACCAGATCATGCCGCTGCCGTTCAAGCCGCCTCGGCTCGTCGGCCTCTCCGAGCGGCTGTTGGCAAGCCACTACGAAAACAACTATGGCGGTGCCGTTCGTCGCCTCAACGCCATCGAACAGCGGCTCGACGGGCTCGACTGGGGCGCGGCGCCAGTCTTCGACATCAACGGTCTGAAGCGCGAGGAACTGGTCGCCGCCAATTCAGCGATCCTGCACGAGATCTATTTCGATGGGCTCGGTGGCTCCGGCGATGCCGGAGGCGACCTCGCCACAGCGCTGGAGCGCGAATTCGGCAGCGTGGCCGCCTGGCGCGCCAAGTTCATGGCCTGTGCCAAGGCGCAGGCCGGAGCCTCGGGGTGGACCCTGCTGGTGTGGTCGGAGCGCCGCGATCGGCTGACGATTCAATGGGCGGCGGATCACACCAACTGTCTTGCCGGCGGCATGCCGATCCTCGCGCTCGACATGTACGAGCACGCCTACCACATGGATTTCGGGACCAAGGCCGGCGCCTATGTCGATGCCTTCATGAAGAACATCCATTGGGAACGGGTGGCTGCCCGCCACCGCCGGGCCGTCGCGCAACGTGATCCTTCAACAGGATCGGCATCGGACGAAACGGTTCCAGCGATTGCGCCGGAGGAACTGCGGGCTCGCCTCGACCAAGGAGAAGCCCTGGTGGTGCTTGACGTCTGCCTTGTCGAGGATCTGGCCAAACGCAGCGATATGCTGCCGGGGGCCAAGCTCCGCGCGCCCGAGAAGATCGCCGATTGGGCGGATGAACTGCCGAAGGACAGGCCGGTAATCGTCTATTGCGTCTACGGCTTCCAGGTCAGCGGCGACGCCGTCGCCGAACTGCGTCGCCGCGGCGTCGACGCAAATGCGCTTTCGGGCGGCATTGCCGCCTGGCATGCGATCGGCGCGCCAACCGTCCCTCTGGTGATAAGCGAAGAAAGGATTGTGTCATGAAATGGATTACCCGCGAACGTCCGGTCATCGACCGCATCGCCTGCCCCTGGCTGATTGCGCGCTTCATCGACAAGGAACCTGAGTTCCTCTTCGTGCCGCCCGATCAGGTGATCCGCGTTGGCCAGGAAACGGGCGCCACGCCTTACGACGTGCCCGGCGTTGAATTCACTCATGTCGGCGACGGCTGCAGTTTCGACACCTTCGTTTCCAAACATGGGCTCGAGCGCGACCCGGCGATCGTGACCATCGCGGCGATCGTGCGCGGCGCCGACACGGACCGGCACGATCTCACGCCGCAATCGGCGGGGCTGCTGGCGATCTCCATGGGTTTGCGGGACCTGACGCCCGACGACCACGAGGTGCTGAAGCATGGCTTCATTATTTATGATGCGCTCTACGCGTGGGCTTCGGGCCGCAAAGCGGAAACGCATAGCTGGCCACCCGCCATCAAGCCGGCGGCCGCGTGACGAATTGGGCAATGGGGCAGATCACAAGGAGAAACCTCATGCATGCAAAACTCGTGACCGGAGCAATGCTGATCGCGATGTCGGCGCTGCTCCAACCGGCATCGGCGGCACCCGATTGGCAAACAATCGCTAAGGCGCTCGGCAAATCCGGAACCGAGACGCCTGATGGCGTCTACCGGGTCGGGCTGCCGCGAACGGACCTGAAGGTTTCGCTCGACGGCGTGGCCCTGAAACCCGGATTTGCGCTTGGAGGCTGGATCGCGTTCGAACCCATGGGAGATCAGGCAATGGTTATGGGCGACATCGTTCTGACGCAGGACGAGGTGAACCCGGTCATGAAGAAGCTTGAAGAAAGCGGGATCGAGATCACTGCGGTACACAACCACTTGCTGCGCGCGGAGCCGATGACACTCTACATGCACGTCTTCGGCCAGGGCGACCCGGTTACGCTCGCCACAGCGCTTCGTGCCGGATTGGCGCTGAGCAAAACACCGATGGGAGGCGGCGCCCAGCCGCAAGCCGCACCACCGATCGAGTTCGACACGGCCGGTGTCGACCAAACCATCGGTTATAAGGGTAAGACCAATGGCGCGGTCTACCAGTTCACGATCTCGCGCGCTGAGCCGGTCGAGGAAAATGGAATGGAAGTGCCGGCGGCCATGGGCTCGGCAATAGCGATTAACTTCCAATCGACAGGTGGCGGCAAAGCGGCGATCACGGGTGATTTTGTGCTGACAGCAAAGGAGGTCAATCCGGTTATCAAAGCCATGCAGGACAACGGCATCGAGATCACCGCACTGCATAGCCACATGCTCGATGAGCAACCGCGGCTCTTCTTCATGCATTTCTGGGCGTACGACGATGCGCAGAAGCTGGCGAAAGGACTGCGCGCAGCCCTCGACAAGGTCGCCGTCAAAAAGAGCTAGATTGGGCGTCCGCGCGCGTTCGTCCGGCCAGCAAACAGCGTTGGTGGATGTTGCCTTCACGGCCGAGCCGGCGAAGTTCTCGGCCTTATTGGCCCGAATGGCGCTGGCAAGACCACGCTGCTCGAGCGATCGTCGGCCTTCTTCCCGCCGCCTCGGGAATGGTTCTCTGGCACGGCGTCTCTCCGCCACCAGCATTGCGCCTGAGATCACCTTTCCATCGCACACGAGACTCAAGGGGCGGGCCGGGCTTTTGCGAACCGACGCGTTCGGAACGATCAAAGGTCCGCTTCGTTCTGATCGGATGGACTGGATTAGACTAGGCCTCCTGGCGTTGGCGGGGTTCCTCACCTGGACACTGAACACCCTCTCGGCTGGAGGCGGAGGTCTATTGCTGATCCCCGCCGTGACTTTCATCACAGGGAGCGCCGCGGTTGCGCCGGTCATCACCTTGACCGAGCTCATCGGCAATCCCATCCGCGCCCTGGCCTTTCGGCGCGACATCGATTGGAGCCTGGTCCGTTGGTACCTGCCCGGCGCCATCGCCGGTGCCGCGGCGGGCTCCTGGCTCTTCGCCAACAGTCGGGCGGAATGGCTCCAGATACTCATAGGGATCTATCTGGTCAGTGCAGTCTGGGAATTTCGCGGCGGGGCGCGCGAGCGGAGCTACCGAGCCCGCCGCTGGTGGTTCCTCCCGGCCGGCCTGGTCGTCGCGCTGTTGTCGGCGCTGATGGGTACGGTTGGACCCGTCCTGAATTCGCTCTATCTGAACTACGGTTCGGAGAAGGAGACGTTGGTCGCCACGAAATCCGTGAACTCGTTTGTGACCGATGTCGTCAAGATCGCGGTATTCACCGGACTTAGCGCGCTCGGTGGTCAGGCCGCCATGTACGGCGCAGCCGCAGGTTTGGGCGCCGCGCTTGCCAATCTGCTGGCCAAGCCCTGGCTCGAAAGCCTGAGTGGACGACAATTCCGCGGCCTTGTAGTCGCGCTCATGGCTGTGAGTGGAGCGCTGATGATCTGGAACCAGCACAGCTTCGTTGTGCAGGCCTGGCGGGCGGCCGGGCCCTAACCCGCTCAGGTTGGAGAAGCTTCGCGAGGTCAGATGACGCTCAGCGTCACGGCGGCAAGAACAAGATAACGGCCGACCTTGGCGGCAGTGACCAGCAAAAGGAAAACCCGAAAAGGCTCGCGCAGGACGCCCGCGATGACGGTTAGCGGATCACCGACAACCGGCAGCCAACTCAGCAGGAGCGACCACTTTCCGTAGCGGCGATACCACACTTGCGCGCGCTCCAGTTGCGCTTGGTTCATCGGAAACCACCGTTGGCCCCGAAAGCGCTCGATGCCTCGCCCGAGCAGCCAATTGATTACCGATCCAAGCACGTTGCCGACGCTCGCGACTGCGATGAGCAGCCAGGGCGAGTAATCCGCAAGCAACAGCCCGACCAGCACTGCTTCCGATTGCATCGGCAGGATCGTGGCGGCGAGCAAGGCCGCCAGGAACAGACCAGCATAGGCCGCGAGATCGGTCATTGAACCGCATATCCGCCAGTCGACCTAATGATGGTGACCTTCGGGTTCGACCATCTTGAACGGCAGCACCTGTTCGCGATCTTTCGCGGTCAGCACCAGACTTGCCTGGAACTCATGCGGCTCGGCCGGAGCCACCGTACTCTCAAGCCGATGATGGTTGTCGGCGACGGCTTCGAGGCGAAGCGTCTCTGGCCCGTTGGGCCGGTCGATGATCACCGTCGCTGTCAAATCATCGGTGTGCCGTTCTATGGTCAGCCGCATCCGCTCACCGGCCGGTGTGTCGACGATTTCCAACGTCCCTTCAGCCAGATCGCAGGCGACTTTGAAGGGCTCCGGCGCATGATGGTGAGCATGAGAGGCTTCCGCGCCAGTGACGGCCAGCCCGGCTGGGCTCACCAGGCGGACATTGGCTTCCGCCAACGCCGGCAAGTGGGCGAACAGCTCCTCCTTGAGGGCTTCGGTTACGCCCAGCACGTCCTTGGCCGTCGCCATCTCCGGAACACTGATGGCCACGTCGGCATGCAGACGATGTCCGATCCAGCGTGCCTGCACGCTTTCAACGCGCCCGATGCCCGACACGTGTTCGGCGGCATGATGGATTTCATCGACGATGGCGGGCTCGACTCCGTCGAGCATGCGCGTCAACACGGCTTTCGACGACTGCCAGACGATGGCGAAGATCGCCACGGTGATCAGCAGCCCGACGATCGGATCGGCAAGCGGAAAGCCCAGCCAGACGCCGATAGCGCCCAGGACAACCGCCAGGCTGGTAAAGCCGTCGGTGCGGGCATGGTAGCCGTCCGCGATCAGCGCAGCGCTGTTGATCTCTCGCCCGACGCGGATACGAAATACGGCGACCGCTTCATTGCCGATGAAGCCTATGAGCCCGGCGATGGCGACCCAGCCAAGAAACGTGATGGGACGCGGATTGATCAGGCGCTCGATCGCCTCGTAGCCAGCGACGATGGCGCTGAAAAGAATGATGAGAACGATGACGATCCCGGCCAGATCCTCGACGCGGCCCAGCCCGTAGGTGAACGTCTTGCTCGGTCTGCGGCGGACCAGCATGAAGGCGATCCACAGCGGGATGGCAGTAACCGCGTCGCCAACATTGTGGATCGTGTCGGCCAGCAGCGCCACGCTGCCGGAGAGGAACACGACCACGAGCTGAAGCGCTGCCGTAATGGCCAGAACGACGAACGACCATTTGATCGCCCAGATGCCGCGCGTCGTCGTGGCGATCGTCGGATCTATGACGCCATGGGTGTGGCCATGGCCACCATCACCGTGATCATGTCCGTGCCCCCCCATGCCATGCGTCATCGGGCCAAACCCAAACCAATCGCGAACTTTGTCCATCATGGCGCTTCTCACAGGTACTTGGTGATGTCCTTGAACTCGTCGATCGAGCGGCGCTGCTCGCGCGCCAACGGCCCGACAACGTCTTCAAGGCAATGGTTGAGATGATCCTGGATCAGGGTCTTCTTGGCTTGCGAAATGGCCTTCTCGACAGCATGAAGCTGCTGGGCGAGGTCGAGGCAGGGCCGGCCCGCTTCGATCATTTCGATGACGCCCTTGAGATGTCCATCGGCCCTTTTCAGGCGCTTGACGATATCGGGATGGGTTTCGTGGATGTGGGGCTGATCGCTCATATCCAGATACTATCCTCCTGGAGGGGATACGCAAGTCTCAAAGAGGCCTCGATTCTTACGTAGCAAAAACCATTCGTTAGGATTTTAGAGAATAATCGCCGTTCATGCCGAATCGGATCCACCGCACAGTTTTTTGTCTGGTCATTGCTTTAGCGATGACGTTCGGCGTGCTCCGTCCTTTCGGCTATTCGACCTCACACGATCCGATCGCGATTGCCACCGCGGTTGAACGTCACGGCGGAGCCGCCGCGCAGATCGAAGATCATGGCCACGCACACGATGATGGCATTTCGGGCGAGCAGAGCTCTGACCATTTTCACGGACACAATGCGGCAGACCACTCGCACGAGACGGCGAGTACGCCCGCCGACTTCGCACCGACCGTTCCGCAGGTCGAACGGGGCTGGCTGAACTATCCGCCGACTTTCGTCGATCCGGGCACGACATTTCCGCTCGAGCGACCGCCGAGACCATTCCTCGCCGCATGATCGCGGCCGCTCACGCGGCCACCCTCAACGACGAAGATTGGAAATCTTATGCAAGGATCCTTCAACCGGGGGTCAGGCTCGAATAGCGCGCGCTGGCGACCCACCCTGCCGCTGCTTATCGCTCTCCTGACCCTGCCGCTGCTGACCGGAGCAGCCTTTGCCCATGCCGTCGCTGCCGGCGACAAGGGCTACATCCAGGAAATCTCGGGCATCAATGTGCTGCCCCTCATCTATCTCGGCGCCAAGCACATGGTGACCGGATACGACCACATCCTGTTCCTGTTCGGCGTGATCTTCTTCCTCTACCGGATGAAGCACATCGGCATCTATGTCAGCCTGTTCGCGCTCGGCCACTCCACGACCATGCTGCTCGGCGTCTACTTCAATGTCGGCATCAACAGCTACATCATCGACGCGATCATCGGCCTGTCCGTGGTCTACAAGGCGCTCGACAATATGGGCGCTTTCCAGCGATGGCTCGGGTTCCAGCCGAACACCAAGATCGCGACGCTGGTCTTCGGCTTCTTCCATGGTTTCGGCCTGTCGACGAAGCTCATTGAATACAACATCTCGCCGGACGGCCTGGTGCCCAACCTGCTCGCCTTCAATGTCGGCGTCGAGATCGGCCAGTTGATGGCCCTGGGCGCCATCCTGATCGTCATGGGCTACTGGCGCCGGACACGCAGCTTCTGGCGCCATGCCTACAGGGCAAACGTCATCATGATGACGGCCGGATTCCTGCTGATCGGATATCAGCTCACTGGCCTGTTCGTCGCAGCATAAGGAACCGAAACCATGTACAACACCGATCTTCCCGGACGCGCCGATCTGCCGACTTCAGCGCAGCTGAAGCGCTCCACCTTCATTGCCGCGCTGACGGCGCTTGCCCTGCTCGTCACGATCGTCATGCCATCCGAGTATGCGATCGACCCGACCGGAGCAGGCAGATTGCTCGGCCTCACCAATATGGGTGAAATCAAGACGCAACTGGCGGCAGAGGCGGCAGCGGACGAAAAGGCCAGCGCGAAGGCTACGGCCGAGCAGATGACGCAAATAGTCCCTCCAGCCGAGTTGATGGCGCGCATGGACCGAATTGAAAACCTCCTCGTCGCCCTGACCGCCGAACGGCCTGCTTTGCAGCCGTCGCCAGCTGGGGAGGCCATATCCCAAGACAATGTGACAGTTGGAGAGATCGCTCCTGCCGAGGCTCCGGCCATTGCTACAGCGCCTGCCGCCGAAGCAACCTCGGAAGCCCCGATCCGGCCAGATGGAAGGCAAGACGAGCTATCCTTCACATTGGCGCCAGGCCAGGGTGCCGAAGTCAAGCTCGTGATGCGGCAGGGCGCCAAGGCAAACTTTTCCTGGACAGCTGACGGTGGCGTGGTGAACTTCGAGACGCACGGCGATGGCGGCGGTCAGTCCGTAAGCTACGAAAAGGGTCGCAGCGTTCCAGCTGACGAAGGTGCCATTGAAGCCGCCTTCGATGGAAATCATGGTTGGTTCTGGCGGAATCGCGGTGACAGAGAAGTAACGCTGACCATCACGACAGAAGGGAACTACATCGACATCAAGCGCGTGATCTAGCCCTGCGCGCCCCCGATATAAGAACGGAAGCCGATCCGTCGGCTTCCGCAACAAACTTGCAGCGGATTGATCAGAGATGAGAGCGGTTTGATTGACGCGCCACGGGAAGTGTCCAGCCGATTGCCTGCTCATCATCTGTAAAGAGGCGCGCTAAAAACCCTTACGGCAAAGGTTCTCCAGATCCACTTTTCCTATTTCTTCGATGCCGAGCGCAGGAAGGATATCATTGTCTGACTTTAAATCGCGACCGTAGGCTGCCGAGAATATCGCAATTCCAGCCTCATGGAGGATCGCTGGGTTTCCGCTGATCTTCCCCAAAAGTACCGTCGGTAGCAGCCCGAAAGGAACGTCCTCCAGAACATAGCGGCTTTCGATAGTTGACGGGCCGAAGCCGCCGCGGCCTTGGCGATCCATCTCCTGGTTCATTTCCGAAACGGTGCCCATAGGGATGTGAAACGACAATGAAAAATGCTCTTCAACTGTGCGCACAGCAATTCCGAAATGGGCGGCGATCGCCAATCGTTCGACGTCCAGAGCCTCGACAAAGCGCCCGACAGCCGGCGTGACGTTTCCGGCCTGGCTCCACTGCTCTCCCTTTTCCATGCGCGTGAGATTAAGAAGGGCGATCCCGAGATGGTTTTGGGGATTGAGGTTGCTGAGCGCAATTGCAAGCAAACCGTCGCGCTTGACGAAACGATCTCCAAACAGGGTCGTGCAAAGTTGGAACCCTTGGTCCATCGCATCGAAAGGCAGCGTCGCGACATCGAGCTTCTGGCGAACGCTGGCAACATGGACTTCTGTTGGTCCGGACTGACGGCCGGTCACCAGCGTTGTGCCCCAGACGACGATCGGCAGGCGAACCTTGAGTTCCGCCAACCGCCTGGAGAGATACAGCGCTCCGAAGGAACTGTGCGAGCTGATGATGACCGGCATTCCCTCCCTCAGATAAGGAGCGGCAGCATCCATCACTTTCCTGTGGCCATTAGCCGGCAGCGCGATCATCACAACGTCTGAATTGGCAATAGCCTCTTTACAATCCTTGGCGATGCGCACCGACACCGTTGCCTCGATAGCGCCCGTGGCCGTTAGCGATTCGCCGGTGGCCAGTGCCTTGGTGCGCTCTCCCGACGGCGACCAAAGCATTGGATCGTGCCCCGCCTCCGCCAGGTAGGCAGCAAGGCCGTTAGCGATTGCACCGGCCCCCAGAATACTCACCCGCATTGGATTTCTCCTGTTCCAGTCTTTATGTATCGCAGCGCGGCGAACGCCATCGCATGCACGGCCAGCAGGCAGGCACAACTCGATCGAAACCCATGCCTTCCTTGAGCCTGGCTACCCATGAAATCGTCATCCATGGGATTCAGCTGGAACGCGGCGAGCCACATGGCTGAGAGGCCGACGACGCTCTGTGGGCTTGCGAGTCCGACCGTACGGCGAATCACCGAGGCGTCTCGGGCCATATTTCATTTCAGCCTTGACATATATCAAATCTGCATGAGACGATCTTACTCATACACAAAGCGCATGTAGGCGTAAATGGAAACTCGAGATCTCCAGGCCTTTCTTGCTGTTGCTGCCAGTGGCAGCATCACCAAGTCTGCCGAGATGCTCGGGTGTTCCCAGCCTTCGGTGACACGTATCATTCAAGATCTCGAGGCAGAGCTCGGCTTCGAATTGCTGCACCGTGTCGGTCGGCGGGTGCAGTTGTCCGAGGAGGGCGTGGCCTTCGAGGAGGAAGCGCGACGCCTGCTAATGTCCTTCACCGAGCTAGCGGCGCGGGCCAAGATGATTGCCGCCGGCAAAGGTCGGATTCTGCAAATCGTTACGACCTCTGCGATCGGAACTGGCTTGATCCCGACGGCCCTGGCTGAGCTCAACGGTGTCGAACTTCCACACGAGACGCATCTCGGGCAATTTCTTCCCTCGATCGTCGCGCAGGAAGTGCGCAGCGGACGTGCCGAGATCGGGTTTTCGAGCCTGCCGCTCGACACGCCCGGCCTGGATGTCCTGAGGCTCTATTCGGCGCCTGATGTGGCTGCCGTGCGGAAAGACGATCCGCTGGCTGAGCTTGATGTGATCCCACTTTCGGCTTTTGCCGGTCGACGCGTCGCCACGCTTCTCAATCCGCTGCGTTTTCAGTTGCATGTCTCCAAGGCACTGGCGGCCAGGGGCATCGACACCGGTCCAATGATCCGGACCAATACCGCGTACGGCGCGTTGCAGATCGTGCGCCAGACTGGTGCTGCGGCAGTCATCGATCCCCTCACCGCTTATGGCGTGGCCCTGCCTGATGTCGTCATCCGCCCGATCGACGTAACTGTTCTCTTTTATTGGGGTGTTGTGGCTGCCGAAAAACGTCCCCTTCGCCCAGTCGCGCAGGCGTTGATGGATGCAGTCGAAGTGGTGGCGGAACGGTCGATCGCCGGTTTTAGGAAACTTGATCCTGCCTTGGCCGGCCGGCTGGTGACCGATTCCGTATCGGGCACAAATCATGGAACTGGAATATGAAGCATATCCCCACACCACCAACCCCAGCAGGTCTCGCTGCGCTGGAAGCACAGCTTGCGCAGGATCTCGAGTTTCTCGAGCTGCCAGCCAAGCCTTGGGTTCCTGCGCGTTCGCACGATGGCGTGCCGGTCCGTGATGTCGTGGTGATCGGCGCCGGCATGTGCGGACTTGCTGCCACGGCAAAGCTGGTGCTGACCGGGATAACCAATGTCGTGGCCTATGATGCGGCTCCGGCCGGGCTCGAAGGACCATGGGTAACGTTTGCCCGCATGCAAACGCTCCGGTCGCCGAAAACCCTGCACGGTCCGTCGCTCGGCCTGCCGCAATTGACGTTCCGCGCCTGGTTCACGGCGCAATGGGGCGTTGAGGCCTGGCGGTCGCTGGACAAAATCCCCAAGGGGCATTGGATGGACTACCTGGTCTGGTATCGCAAGGTTCTCGGTCTGCCGGTGCGCAACAGCGTGCGGATGACCGGACTGGCACCTGTTGGAGATCTGATTGCGATTGATATCGAGGGCGCGGAAACGGGCCGGGTTCTCACCCGTCGTCTCGTTCTGGCCACCGGTCGGTCTGGTTTGGGCGGTTTTGCCGTGCCCGATTTCCTCAGCGGCGTCGATCGCGCCTATTGGGCCCATTCTGCCGACGACATCGACTTCGACACGCTGAAAGGCAAGCGTGTGGCGGTGATCGGCGCCGGCGCCTCTTCCATGGATAATGCCGCAACGGCCCTCGAGGCGGGAGCCGGCTGTGTCGACATGTTGATCCGTCGCAAGGAAATGCCGCGCATCAACAAGCTGACCGGCATTGGCAGCCCAGGTGTCGTCCTCGGCATGCATCACTTGCCCGATGCCTGGAAGTGGAAATTCTTCGATTATACCGCCTCGACCCAGACACCGCCGCCGCGTTCATCGACACTTCGCGTGTCTCGCCATTCGAATGCTCGGTTCCTTCTCGACTGCGGCATAGTTGCGGTGAGGGAGGAGACAGGGACCCTGCTGGTGGAAACCACGCAGGGGCCGATGCGCTACGACTTCCTGATCGCGGCAACCGGCTTTTCAAATGACTTCAGCGGCCGCCCGGAATTTGCGGCGATCGCCCCACATATCCGCACCTGGTCGGATGGCCGATATAGGCCGGATATGGGGCCGGCTCGTGCAGGCATGTCGGACGCGCCGGATCTCGGTCCGGCCTTCGAGTTTCGCGAACGCGTCCCCGGCTCCTGCCCGATGCTGGCGCATATCCACTGCTTCAACGACGCCGCGATGCTGACCCATGGCAAGGTCTCCGGCGACATCCCGGCCGTCAGCGCCGGGGCCGACCGTCTCGTCCGCGGCATTGCCGCATCGCTGTTTGCCGAAGATGTCGAAACCCACTTCGCCAATCTGATCGCTTACGACACGCCCGAACTTCTGGGCGACGAATGGGTCGATTCAACTCCCTTGCTGCAGAAGGAGGCCGCGTGGTGATCGACGCGATGGACAAGGCTGCCGGCCTTTCACCGGATGATACCCTTTTCGCCGCAAGGCGGTTTCGGCCCGAATTCGTGCAGGGGGCGGAGGAATGTCGCATCTCCGTACTGAACCCGGCCCACGACCAAGGATTGGCGCCGAATTTGCGTGTTGCTCTTGCCCGTCGCATGGCCGCCCTGAATGTCGATGCGACCCTGTTGAACGAGTATGACATGCAGTTGGCTCAGCTTGATCCGACAGAGCAGCTTCTGGCGGTGGCCCAGGGCGAAACGGATTTGATTGAACCCCTGGCGACCATCGTCCGTCATGTTGATTTGATCACCCTGACGCCGAAAAAGGCGGAAGCGAGCCATATCGCTCTCCTGGAGAAGGCTGGATTGAACAATCCTCAGATCGTCGCGCTCTCCGAACTGATTGCCTTCGTCAATTTCCAGACGCGGGTAGCGACCGGCTTGCGATTGATGAGGTCGTCATGATTTCGTCGGTGCGCCTGAAGCCGCTGAACTGGCAGCCATACATCGCGCCGGTCGAGTTATCCGAGGCCACGCCGGAACAGCTCGATGCGATGAAGGTTACGCCCTCCGCCAAGAAAGTTTCGGAATATGTACGGACCCTTGTGCATGATCCGGAAAGCTATCTTGCCCGCACCATCTTGTTCAACGCGATCATGTACGTCGACGGCGGGCTCGCCCGTCCCGATCGCGAGCTTGGCGCCTTGGGCGCCTCGATGGTCAATGGTTGCAAATTCTGTGCCGTTGTTCACGCCCGTCGACATGCGGAGCTGACCAAGAGCGACGATGTTGTCACCGCGCTGTACCTCGACAAACCCGAAAAGCTTGGGACGCGAGATGCGGCAATCTACAGCTTTGCCCGCCGCCTGTCGGCGGCGCCGTCGGAAGCGACGGCAGACGATATCGCCTCGCTGCGATCCGTCGGCATGAATGATGCCGAGATCATCGACCTTATCCACGCCATATCGATCTTCGGCTGGGCGAACCGGCTGATGCACGTTCTCGGCTATGCGGAGAGCGGGTGATGATATCGCATGCGGTCAAGGCACTCCGTCCCACACTCTGAAGGGCACCAACCAGAATGCTTGAACTCAAAGATATAAAGCTGTCCTACGGAAGCACGCAGGTCCTGAACGGCGTCAATCTCTCGGTAAAGCGAGGTGACGTCGTGTCAATCATCGGCCCAAGCGGCACCGGCAAGACCACCCTGCTGAAATGCATCAACTACCTGGTTAAGCCTGCATCTGGAACCATCGCGTTCGACCAGATTCTGATGGATTACCAGCGCGCCGACAAGGCAGCCATCCAGGCGATCCGGCTCCGGACAGCGATGGTCTTTCAGCAATTCAACGTCTTCAAGAACATGACCGTCCTCCAGAACGTCATGGATCCGCTGGTCGTCGTGCAGCGCAAGTCCACGGACGAGGCGCGTGAAATCGCGCTGCGAGAGCTCGAAAGGGTCGGCCTCTCAGCGAAGCGGGACAGCTATCCGTCCCAGCTCTCAGGCGGACAGCTGCAACGGACTGGAATCGCACGAGCGCTGGCGGTTCGGCCGGATGTGATGCTCTTCGACGAACCGACATCATCGCTTGATCCTGAACTGGTCGGTGAAGTTCTGAAGGTGATCAAGGACGTCACCTCGTCCGGGATCACTTCGCTGCTTGTGACCCACGAGATGCAATTCGCAAGGAACATCTCAAACCGGATCGTCTTCATGGATCGTGGCGTGGTTGCCGCCGACGGCAGTCCGGCTGAGATCTTCGATGTACCATCCAGCCCACGACTTGCTCAATTCCTGCAGTCAGAACTTGCTTTTCAATAGCTCAACAAGAAGGGAACCTAAGAAATGTCTGCAATCAAATCCAGTTTTTCTCGTCGTTATGCCCTGGCCATCGCCGGCGGCATCGCAATTACCCTTGCGACAGCAGGGATCAGTTATGGTCAGACCGTTCGGACCATCAAGATCGCGACTTCTGCCGAATCCAAGCCATTGGCTTGGGGCGCGCTCGGCGTCGAGCCGCAAGGGTATGAACCCGATCTGCTGAGGGCGATCAACGCAAAGCTGCCGCAATACAAGTTCGAAATGGAAGGTGTCTCCGACATCGCGCAGGAAACCGGCCTGGCCACTGGTAAATACGACATCGCGGTCGGTGGCTACTACAAGTCGCCCGAGCGCGCCAAGCAGTTCTTCATTCCGAAAAACCCCATGGGCGCCAGCCTGATGAAGATCTACAGCAAGAAAGGCAGCGGCATCAATGAAATGAAAGACCTGGTCGGCAAGAGGATCGTTCCGACCACGGCCGGCGGCGGAACCTACAAGTTCATTATGAATTGGCAAAAAGAAAATCCGCAATACAAGCTCGATGTCACGGCATCGAGTGCCGGTATTCCGTATCCGAACCGACTGGACGAAGTTCAGAACGGCAAGTTCGACGCGCTGGTCCTGCCATCAAATCTGGGTGAGCAGACTGTCATCGATGAAAAGAAGCTCGACATCGTGGCATCCGAACCAGTCTTCACCAACAACACCTATATGCTTATTCACAGGTCAGATGAAAACAAGGTTCTGGTCGATGACGTGAACAAAGTTCTCAAGGAGTTGAAAGACGACGGCACGATCGAAAAGCTATCGCAGAAGTGGTTTGGCGAAGGCATCGTCAAGTATATGAAATGATGTGATCTGAGTAGATATCGTCAGCGGCAAGGCTGAATTGCAAGAAGGAGTGTTTCAAAGTGGATGTTTCTGCTATGATTCCCGAGTTGCTCTCGGCATTGCCGCTGACGCTCGCTATCACGTTTACCGCCATGTTGGTCGGCTTTTGCTTGGCGCTCGTTGCGACAACATTGCGGATTCGCAGGATACCAGTGGTCAGCCACCTCACCGACCTCTACGTGTCCTATGCCCGCAGCGTTCCCGTCGTCCTCCAGTTGTTCGTCGCGTTCTACGGGCTCCCCCTATTGGTGGCCCTGTTCGGCTCCGCAGATTTCTTCTCGCCGACGATCGCTGCGATAGTCGGACTGAGCTTTTACCATGGCGGCTATCTGTCGGAAGTCCTTCGGCCCGCATACCTGGCCGTCGATCGCGGCCAGCATGATGCGGCCGACAGTCTAGGATATACCTTTCGCCAGAAGATCACCCGCATCGTGGGCCCGCAAGCGGTGCACTTCGCATTGCCTGGCTATGGAAATTCCATCATCTACCTGATCCATAACGTTGCGCTGGTCATGTACATTGGGGCTGCCGACGTGATGGCGACCGCGCACTTGATCATGGAGCGCGACTATAACCAGTACCAGTTCGAAACATACCTCGTCCTGGCCGTCATCTATGCGCTGATGTGCCTGATTGCCTGGTTCATCGTGCACTTGTTCGAGCTTCGCTCGCCGATGCAGGCGCCTGAGGCCACGACAACAGCTCAGATCAAGAACGCGGCCATCGCCAGCGTCTGACCTAAAGGGTATTAAAGCATGTTCGATACCGAAATTTTGCTCCAGGACACCCAGGAAATTCTGGGCGCCGTACCTGTAACGCTTGGAATGGCGCTGACGATTTTCGTCTTGTCGACGATAGTCGGCAGCATTTTCGCACTCGTCGAATATAGACGAGTCCCGGTGCTGCGAGAGCTCATCATGGCTTACAAGATCGTCTTCAAGGGCGTTCCGATGGTCATCGTGATTTTCCTCGCCTATTTCGGTCTGCCCCCGGCATTCCAGTTCCTGCTCTCGTTGCTCGGGGTCAACTTCAACGCCCATGAAACACCCAACTCGGTCATCCTTGTTATTGCGGTGACAGGCTGTATCGCTGCGTTCCAATCCGAGATTATCAAGGGAGCCCTGAACGCCTTCGACACCGGTCAGTCAGACGCCGCCCATTCGCTGGGCTATACAAACGGCCAACTGTTTCGACGGATTCTGTTTCCCCAGGTGGTTCTCACGGCAATTCCTGATCTTACAACCTCGATGATGGTCATCATGAAGGCGCTTTCTCTCGGATTCGCCATCGAGGTTGTCGATATCTTCGCCCAGTCCCAGCTGACCGCCGCGCTGAACTACTACTACCTCGAAGCCTTCGTGATTGCCGTCGTGATCTACATGGTGATTGCCTATATCGTCACCCAGATTGCCGACAGGCTGGAGCAAGCCCTTAGGGTACGGACGTGAGCGAAGCGTCGTCAGGACCCGCGCAGCAAGGGCGGAGGAACTCAAGGCTCAGTTGAGGCCTGCAAACAGCTGATGGGGCGAACTCGCAGCCAGACCTGCGGGCTCATGTAATCGACACCTCACCCTGGTGGGTGCCACGGTCGACGGCTTGGCGACGACGAAGGCGAAGTTTCCAACAGCGGGCGCCGCATTATCGCAGATTGGTCAGATCCACTGGACGATTGTTGATGATCGCTTCCATGGAAAAGAAGCCTGTCACCGTAGCCAGGTCGAAGTTCGTAATCAGTTTCTGGTAGAATGCATCGTAGCCGGACATGCCTTGTGTCACGACCTTGATCAGGTAGTCCCAATCTCCTCCGATCCGATAGAAATCGATCACCTCCGGCAACCGTTCGACATGGGTACGGAACGCCTCACTCCACTCCTTGGAATGGTGGCGAGTGCGGATCATTACGAAAACCGTCAGATCGAGCCCCATGGCGCGGAGATCGATACTGCTGTGCGACCCGCGGATAACACCTAGCGACTGGAGGCGCTGGATCCGCCGCCAGCACGCATTCTGGGACCGGCCGACCCTCTCCGCCAAATCACGCTGCGAAAGGCTTGCATCGATTTGCATGGCCGTCAGAATCTTCATATCAAATGCATCGATTTTCGCCCGATCTTCGATCATCTGACACGCTCTTTGCAAGAAAATGCAGAAAATAGGTGAATTTTTTCGACCGTGGAGCAGGCTACAATCGGAGTCAATATCCGAGCCGGGGAGAATGACCGTGCAAGCAGTTCGCCCAACGACGAGGCAGACCGAGACCCCTCTGTCAAAGTTCCGCCAGGGGTTGAAGAAAAAGGCTGACGTGACCGCCGACCTCCGGGATGGGCTTGTGGGATCGACGGCGAAAATCGTGGGTCCCTACGGGCAAAAGGACTTGGTGTACGCCGACTATGTCGCGTCAGGCCGCGCACTCCGTCAGATCGAGCGCTTTGTGCTTGAGGAGGTCCTGCCGTACTACGCCAACAGCCACACGGAAGCCTCGTATTGCGGAGGCTTCATGACCCGCATGCGTCGGGAAGCGCGCGCCCTGATCGGTCAATTCTGCGGGGCCACCGAACGGCATGCTGTGATCTTCACCGGCTCCGGCGCTACGTCGGGGATCAACCGCCTCGTCAAGCTATTCGGCGTCGCTGAAGCCGTGGCAGCGGGCAAGCGCGCTCGGATCATTATCGGTCCCTATGAGCATCATTCCAACATTCTGCCCTGGCGCGAGAGCGGGGCAGAAATCGTGGAAATCGCTGAGCATCCGTCTGGCGGGCCGGACCTGTCTCAGCTCAAGGACGCGGTTGGCGGGGGGTCGTCAGATCTAACGATATGCTCGATGTCCGCGGCCTCGAACGTCACGGGCATCACCAGCGATGTCGCGGCCATCACCGTGATCGTGAAGGCCGCCGGCGCAAAGATGATCTGGGACTATGCGGGCGCAGGTCCTTACCTGCCGATTTCCATGTCGCCCGCCCCAGATGCCGAGATCGACGCAATAGTTGTTTCGCCTCACAAGTTCCTCGGAGGCCCCGGCGCTTCCGGCATCTTGATCGTTCGACGCGACGTATCTTCGACGAAAACGCCGTCGTGGCCAGGTGGTGGGACGGTGAAGTTTGTCTCCCCGAAGACACACGATTACAGCGACAGCCTGGAATCCCGCGAGGAAGCCGGCACGCCGAACGTGATCGGCGACATACGAGCCGCGCTGGCCTTCATCGTCAAAGATGCGATCGGACTCGACGCGATGACAGCACGCAATCGCGAGCTGGCGCGTCGTGCTTTTCGCGCATGGAAAGCCCTGCCGCGGCTGGAGCTCCTCGGTCTATCGGATCCTGAGCGGCTTCCGATCTTTTCCTTCCGGATCAAAAACGGAAAGGACGGCTACGTCCACCAGCAGTTGATCACGCGCATGCTAAGCGACCGGTTCGGGATCCAGGCGCGCGGTGGCTGCGCCTGCGCCGGCCCGTATGTTCACAGACTGCTGTCGATCGACGACGAACAGTCCGAGGAAATCAGGCAAGCCATTCTCTCCGGCGACGAAATGAAAAAGCCGGGATTCACCCGGCTGAATTTCAGCGTTCTGCTGCCGGACGAGAAGGTGCAGTTCATACTCGATGCCGTGGCGCAGATTGCGTCCGACGCAACGGACTTCGAGCATGACTACGACCTCGATCCTGGCCGGGCGATCTTCTTCCCGCGAGCCGCAGTCGAGGGCATTGCCCATGCAGCAGCCTGAAGTCGCCGGGTTCTGTGATGCACGGACGGGCAGCATCCAATATGTCGTTGCATGCCCGAGTTCACGAAGATGCGCCATAATCGACCCCGTACTCGATTTCGACGAAAAGTCTGGCTCGACAGCAACGACAAACGCGGACGCGATCCTCGACTACATCAACAGCCGCAATTTGAAGCTCGAGTGGATCCTGGACACCCATCCGCATGCGGATCACTTTTCGGCCGCGCGCTATCTCAAGGCGAAAACCGGCGTGCCGACAGCGATCGGCGAGCGCGTGAAGCAAGTACAGCAGATATGGCGGCAAATCTACAATTGGCCAGATCTCGCATGCGACGGCTCACAGTGGGATCGGCTGTTTCGCGACGGCGAGACCTTCAACATCGGCGAGTTGGAAGTGCGCGTCATGCAGTCGCCAGGACACACCTTGGCGTCGATCAGCTATGTCATCGGCGACGCGGCGTTCATTCACGACACACTTTTCATGCCAGATAGCGGCTCCGCCCGCGCCGATTTTCCAGGCGGCAGCGCAGCTGATCTGTGGCAGTCCATTCAGGATATTTTGAGCTTACCCGACGAGACCCGTCTCTTCACCGGTCACGACTACAGCCCTGGAGGGCGCCAGGCTCTGTGGGAGAGTTCGGTGGCGGAGCAGAAGGAGAAAAACCCGCACGTCGCCGGTCAATCTCGGAGTGCGTTCATCAGGCTTCGAGAGGCGCGAGACAGGGCATTGCCGATGCCAACGCTCATGTTGCATGCCCTCCAGGTCAATATTCGCGGAGGAGAGCTGCCTCAGATCCAGGAAAATGGCCTGCGTTATCTGAAAATCCCGCTCAACGCGCTGCCAGGATCGGTCTGGGGTCAGTGACGAGTTGGAAGGGCTCCCTCCAGCAGCTTCAGCTCACGATCGGTTCAGGATTGCTGCCGGATACACGCTCGTCCGAATTGGCGCAGGCGGGTCGATCCTCGCCATGTACGTCGTCGGGATGAGCAATCCTCGGAGCGCTCTCGGAGGTGATCGCGGTAAGCAATTGCGGTGGCGCGCCTGCAACACTATTATCGATCATGTTCTGAGGAGGTATCTCGGATGTGGAATAGGATCGCCAAGCTTCGGTTGTCGAGCCGCACCTGGGAGGCAATTCTTTTGGGGATGAAAAGCTTGAGGCGAACCTCAAATAGCCGATGTATGTACTGGTGATTTGACGCGATTCCATAGACAGCGGTCCTCCGCCATCACTATCCCCCTGACGCTACGATGTGCATGCTCGGACAGGCGTTTCGCCGCTGCCCTATTCTGCAGCTCGAGCTTTAAACCCATCCAACCGAACATGCTGAGTGCTGCCTTCGGGAGCAACGCTCATCCTTCCGCTGGATCACCGGACATTGCGGAGTATCCTGATAGAGGTGGGGTGGCAGACACGATTCGATTCGGACTCTGGTGCGACGGTGAAATGATCGCCGTTCTCAAAGTTCGTTGGCCGATAGTTGGTGCGGGTGGTCGGCATCGAACCGACACTCCTTTCGGAACTGGATTTTGAATCCAGCGCGTCTACCAATTCCACCACACCCGCATGCAACCACCAAGTCCGTTCGCGGTGTTTGCGAGACCCCGCGACTCCTGTGTGGCTCCTGGAGCGCGTATGTGCCACAAGGTATTCCATGAAGTCCGGAGCGATTTCCCCGCGAAATTCGTGCCTTTTAATTCGCTCACGAGCCGAACGCTCCCAACCTAGCCATTTGGCACCGACTCCTAGTACGACCCTCGTTCACTTGGCATGGTCCAAGGCCGAGTTTGTTTCGCGGGCGAATGGCTTCCGAGCCGGCCTTTCCGGACGATAACTCGCGCCACCTACGGACAATCCCCAAGCAGACAATGACCGCCAAGCCAGCGGTGGCTTCGACTTTCAGGGACCCCGACCCGACCTGTGCGAGGCCGTCGAGCAGAGTCTGCCGCCGAGACGCGTAGAGGCGCTTCATGCGTCGCAGATGCCGAATATAGTGCCCCTCTCGCGCAGGAACTAGGCCACCGCGCCTTGGAGCGCTAGAGCTGGAGCCGGCGCCAGGCAGGCGCATACGTCACCGAATCGGCCAGTCAGTTCGATGGGCGTAACGACGAACCCGAGGCGCAGGACTGGGCTGATCGTCTTGCTGAAGCCGCCAATATGAAGGACCCGCCCACCGTGATCGAGCGAAGCGAGCGCTGGAGCCGCCCGGCCGGTCAGCTGCAGCTCGCTCATATAATTGTCATCGATGATCCAGGCGTGGCTCCGCCGAGCCCAAGCGAGCAACACAAGCCTGCGGGTCAGCGACATCGTCATCCCAAGCGGCGCATGTTGCCCTGACGTGACGATCGCCAGCGCTGCGTCCTGAGCGCTCCGGACGCCGGAAGCCACATCCAGGCCTTCGGCGTCGACCGGAACGGGCGTCACGGTGATGCCGGCCAAATCGAGCGCTTTGCGCGTGATCGGGAAGCTCGGATCCTCGATCAAGGCTCGCGATCCCTCGACCTGCAGAGCGCGCACCGCCAGACCCATCGCCCCGGAATGGAATAGCCTGCCGCGATGAACACCTGGTAGGGACTGCCTGGGACAGCGCCCCTTGGCTCCGATAGAGGATTTCATGGGCACGGCCATGGCAAAGATATTTCAGTTACGCTCCTCGATTTCAGGCGGTGGAAGCAATTAGCCGTCGCGCTGCGGACAGGCTTCAGTGGGATGGTACTGTCCCCGGACCCGAGATAACGGGCACCGTGAATTGAAAAGCGGCACCTTTTGGAAAATTCGCGGCCGCCCACAATCGTCCTCCGTGAGCTTCGACGATCGAACGGCAGATCGATAGTCCCATCCCTAAGCCGCTCGACTTCGTCGTATAGAACGCCTCAAAGGCTCGCTCCAAGGCGACTTCGGGCAGCCCAGGGCCAGAGTCCCGCACCGCAACGAGAACGCAATCCTCCTCGGGTTGGGTGCTGATCAGCAGTTCTCGACGGTCGTCACTCATTTGGCTCATCGACTCGACGGCGTTCATGATCAAATTCAGCATGACTTGTTGAAGCTGTACGCGATCGCCTTGAACCACTGGCAAGCCCTCCGCCAACTGGATCTGCATCTGAACACCATTTTTCGATACTTCACTGCGAGTGAGTCCAACAATTTCCGAAATTGCAAGATTTATTTCCAGGTTGTCCTTTCGTGCAGGGGCCTTCTTAATCAGCGCGCGCGTCCGTTCAATAATGTCGGTGGCGCGCATGCCGTCGTTCACGAAGCGGTTGATCGCCTCTGTCGCGTGTACGACGTCTGGCGGCTTGCGAGTGAGGCAGCTCAGCGCGGTCTCCGCGTTGAGGAGCGCGGCCGCGATCGGCTGGGTGAGCTCGTGGGCAATAGAAGCCGTGAGCTGCCCCAAAGTCGTAACGCGGCTCATGTGAGCGAGGTCGGCCTGCGCTGTCCACAAGGACGCCTCCGCGCGCTCGGCGCGAATGATTGCCGTCACATCGGACCCTGTGCCGCGGTAGCCGCTGAATTCTCCGGCGGCGTCAAACACGGGCTTGCCGCTGGCTTTCACGTACATCGGAGAACCGGTGCCGTCCGCAGAGCAAAATACGAAGTCGCGAAACGGTTTGCGCGTATCAAGGGTCTCAAGAACAAGCCGCCATTTCTCCGGTTCCGTTTCGAAGTCGAGAGCATGATCCCAGCACTTCGTGCCAATCCGATCCGCTGGGTCTGAACCAAACGCATTCTCGGTCAACAGCGTGTAATTGTAATCCGTACCGATTTCCCACAGCCAATCGGAGGCAGTTTGGGCGTAGTCTCGGAATCTCGCTGCGCTCTCCCGCAGCTCTTCTTCGGCACGCTTTCGATCGTCGATGTCGGTGCTGAATCCCGACCACTTGATGACTTGGCCGGCCGGGTCAAGAGAGGGGCGAGCGAGAAACAGGAACCAGCGATATTCCCCGTCCGCCCCACCCAGACGAACTTCCGCTTGAACGGGCGCACTCGACGCTAGAACGCTTCGCCAGCCGGCGAGAAGTCGGGGAAGGTCCTCCGGGTGGACGCGAATCTGCCAACCTCGGCCACGTAACTCTGCTAACGCCACACCAGTGTATTCGCGCCAGCGCTGATTCAGAAAGTCAATTTGTCCGTCGGGCGCGGCCGTCCATACAAGTCCGGGTAACTCATCAACGGCACCGCCAAGCTCACCCTGCATTGCAGGTCCCTTCCCGACCACGGCCGGCCGAAACGCGCCACCATACAAACGATGATCGACATCGTTTTTGTTATATGCCCTCCACTTAATATATGTTCTCCACCGAAGCCAGTGCGAATGGGTTCAAGGTCCGGTGAGCTGGATATCTCAAATTGTTTGGTGACCAGAGACTTCGCTAAATCACGACCTCAACTGCCTCACATGCTCTGGTGGCGAACCAGGTCGGAAAGCGGCAATGTCAGCAGCCATTGCAAATTTGATCGCGTTCAGGAGCTCCTCGTGCCGGACTGGCTTGGTCAGGAATTCAATCGCCCCTGCTTTCATGGCGCGCACCGACATTGCCACATCGGCGTGACCGCTTATGAAGATCAGTGGAAGCCGCACCTTTGCTTTGGCCAGGTCGGCCTGAAAATCCAGTCCGCCGTGTTCGGGAAGCCATGCGTCCAGCACAAGACAGCTTGGCGGCGAAGGACGATCGCTATCGAGGAAAGCGCGTACGGAGGGGAAAGCCTCAGCGCATAGGCCCGCCGACTCTATTAAGCCGACCAAGGCCTCCCTAATCTCGGGCTCGTCGTCTACCACAGCTACATAGGGCGCCGCGGTGCGAGACGGGGCTTCGGGACTCGGAACCAGCCGCAACCATTCCGGCACAGTCTCGTGTTCCGATGTTTTCTCCATGGGTGGAGGCGCCGGATTCTCTGTGACGTCATCGTCCGCGAAAAGGTAACCGCGGCCAGGAATGGTCTTGATCATATCTCCGTCCGACCCGAGCACCCTTCGCAGCGCAGCCATCTGAAATCGGAGGTTACTGTCGTCGACGATAGTGGACGGCCATACGCACTTCAGGATGCCATTCTTCTCGACGATCGTGCCACGCACCCGCAACAATGCCGTCAGGAGATCGAAAGCTCTGCTGCCGATCGGGACCGGACGACCGTCACATAGCAAGACACGCGATCGAGGCAACACGCAGAACCGTCGGAAACGCAAAGGGCGCTCCCCAAATGACTCCGGCTCCTCACCTGTCCGGCCGATAGCCGTGGATATCTGCGATTCCGACCCGTGCATGTACGCATCCCTCAGGCTTTCTTAAGATACTGCCTCTGACTTTATTAGATCTCCCGGATGAACTTTCGATACAGTCAAGCCTTGCCGCGATTCAGAGCCGTGTTCACGGCGGCTAGGAGCCTATTGGCAGTGATCGGTTTCAGCAGCATCGCTATCGCTCCATTCTCCATCGCTGATTCGCGAAACCCTTTTTCGGAGAATGCGGTAATGACGATCGTCGGGATCAGACGGCCTCTGGCGATCAGGCTCTTCTGAAGCTGCAACCCGGACATTCCGCCAAGCCTCACGTCGGTTATTAGGCACGAAACGGAATCGATGGAATTTGATGCCAGAAAACTCTCAGCTGAAGCAAATGTGGCGACCTCAAAATTGAAGGCCAATAGGAAACCTTCCAGCGCTTCCCTCACGCTGGCATCGTCATCTACACAGGCAATCAGCGGCGCCCGCGTCGTGGCTTCTTTTTGTTTCTTCACGCTGGCCATGATGGAGCGAGGATCGATGTTCCGCAACTGGACGGGAGTCCGGCGCTGCTAGTTCATAGTGGGGGCGGGACTAGACTCTAGTCGAGGTTCCGGTGGGCTTTGCTTGGCTCTGGCCCAAACCGTCAGCCATTCTTACGAGTTCCACGACGGAGCCCGCCTCCATCTTACGCATAACCTGGCCACGGTGAAGCTTCACGGTTGCCTCGGTTACCGCCATGGCGGCCGCGATCTGCTTGTTTTGCATCCCCGTAACGACGAAGGCCATAACCTGACGCTCGCGCTCGGTTAGTTTGCCAAATCTAGCCTTAATCAAAGCGCGGACCTGCGCGTTACTTCGGCGAGCTGAATCCTGTTCGATCGCCCGTTGCACGGCCTCGAGAAGTTCCTGCTCTCGCACCGGTTTGGTCAGGACTTCGATGGCCCCGGCTTTCATTGCCCGTACTGACATCGGTACATCGGCATAGGCGCTGATCAGGATAATAGGGCTGGTGCTCTCTGACTGGGCCAGCGCCTCCTGAAACTCCAGTCCGCTTTGCCCCGGCAGGCGAATGTCGAGGATCATGCAGCCCGGTGACGCCGGCCGCTTCGCATCGAGGAATTCCTGCACCGAGCCAAAAACCTCGACATACAATCCCACGGATTCCAAAAGGCCCTGCAACGCCTCCCGGACGCCTTCGTCATCGTCGATTACGATGACGGTCGCCTTGCTCGGCCTGGAGGGCTGGGTCATGGACGCTCATCCCGATCTGCAGAAGGCACCGTGAAGTGGAAGATGCTGCCACGGAATTTCTTCCACGCCCACAAGCGACCGCCGTGAGCTTCTATAATCGAGCGGCAGATTGAAAATCCCATGCCTCTTCCGCAGACTCTGGTCGTGACAAATGCCCCAAACATATGGTCGGCGTCCGAAACCGCTCCAACTGACACTGCGACGTCCATTTGAGTTGGTCCCCGGGTGGTTCGGCAATCTCTCTTACAGCTCTATCTCCTTCTCCGGAACGCCGATAGGCCGAACTCGCCTGACACTGTCCGCCGACGTTGCACTTCATACGGTCTCACGCGTGCTCACGCGCTCTAACACTCGAACTGGGACCATGATGCTCCCGCACCGTCGCGGGATCGGCAGCGGGGTATTCGAGTGCTTATCAGTGCCGATTTCCGCCAATGGCCGTTGCGACAGTGATTTTCCCGTCGCTGCTCTCGCCTCAAGGTGGTTGTCGAGAATTCATCGGGCAAACACCTGCGTGGGATCGCGGCAGCAAGGTTCTGGTCCTGAAGTTCGTCCTCGACAGCCACGTGTGATCCTCTCCTTCAATCATGGTCTCGGCACAGAATTCCTGACATTCCTTGTTGAACCGGTGGCACCGAATGGGATCGTCCGCGAGATCGTCTCGAGCGCGCTCAATCAGCTGCTCAGGGTCCTCAGTTCGCCGAGCGCGATGCCGCCCAACGTGCGGATGAGTAGCCACACAATGATCACCGTCGCGAACGCCAACAGCATGAGAGCGATAGCGTCCGTAAGCCACCCGGGCTCTGCTTGAGCAAATCGCAATGCTGCAATGGCTGATGCTGCCAGGGGAAAGCTCACGGCCCACCACGAGATTCTAAATGGACAGCAGATCGGGAGATAGCGCAACCTTCCGACCAACACGACAAGCAAGAAGAGAGTTATGACGTACAAAGCTTCGGCAAACAGATCGACTTTTCCGACCGTCGAGACATACGCTGAAAAGCCAACCGCAAATGGTGCCACAAGGATCATCAGCGACGGCTGCAGTGCGTCAGCCATTGGGGGCCCAAACACCAGCCGGGAGAAGATGATCGTAAATAGCGGAACGGCGAAAAACAGACCGACTGACAGCCCTAGGACCATCACGCCATGCATGGGCGGTAAATTGAGCAAAGGGACGGCAAGCGGAACATCCAGCAGGCCGACGACCGGCACTATCCATGCCGGCGTGGCATGGACGATCTCTTGGCGATTATTGATCCAGCGACTGACGATCAACAACGCAAAGACAAGCATGCCCAGCGCGCCCAGCGCCCACATTGTCTGAGCAAGCGCCAAACATACGGGAGCGAGTACGAGTGGCAGCAATAGCAAACTAACAAGCAATGTGCCGAACATGGTGCCCGCAGTCGGATGGCCCAATTCGGCTTGAACCGTATCTGGCGCAATCGAGACCTTCACAGCGTATCCGACCGCCACCATTACGAATGCAATCACAGCGAACCCACCGACCCATACCGAAATAAACATGGGTACCTCAAATCTTACGTGAGCAAGGCGCCAGGCCACGCTGAGGCCGGTCAACCCCATAACCCCACCGAAGAGTGCGACCGGCAACGATTCAAGCGCACGCCAGCCAGCGATTGATGCATCTGGCTTCAAACTATTGTTTTGCATCTCGCTCTTTCCGCAATTGCCCGCGGTATATGCCGTGCTGCGATCGAGGACTGGAGTTCCCTGATCCTGGAATGAGGAGGCGCCACGATTTGCTCCCGCCTAGCTATTGCGAAGCGGAGGCTGATGTCTTGTGCACAGTCCCATTCGAATTCTTCGAGGTTCACAACAAACGGAGCGTTCCACTTGAATGCGGTATGCAGTGAGGGCCTCTGCCAATATTTCGCTTTTTCGATAACTGCCGGCGGGAGCGGCTCCGCTATGAAGTCAAATGATGGCAGGTGCCGTGGCCCGCCATCAATCAATCGTACCAACAGGGCTTCAGGCCAAGCTAGGGCGAGTCACGAGCCGGCAAGCGCGTTCAGATCCCCACAGAACTCGGCGTAGGGCTTGCTCATGGCCGCGTCCTGGCACTTTTTCATAATTTTCTCGCGCTTGGCTTTCGGCATCGCCATGAAGGTTGCCTTGAATTTCGCTTTCGAAGTGGAGCCCGTGTAGGCTTGTATGGAACCGGTGGAGAACGGCCTTGTGGCGAGGGGGTCGTAGACGTCCAGCGCGCCGGCAAAGGCAATGCCACCGGCGGAAAGAGCAAGTGCCGTACCGATATAGATAACTTTGATGTTCATGGTTTCATGGTATTGTCTTTCTCTGGGGTTCAGCGATCGTCCCATCGACGGCCGGTTTGGTAATCTGTCGTTGGCTAGGGCTAGCCGGACCGGCGCTGGGCACTAGGTGTGCACGCCTCCGTGATGGCCGGAGCGACTTAACGCTCCAAGCCCGCCAGACTGATGTTGAGACGAGCCCTCAGGAAATAAGCATCGCCAGTTTTTCGGGTCGCAATCCTCACCGCACCTTCAAAACAGACTGACCAGCCAGCGGCGAAGATCTGCTCCTGATAGGCGCCACTGCCATGAGCACCGGGAGGCGAAACCCCTACGTCCAAGTGGCTGTGAGCGCTGCGGGGCACGCTGGCGTCCCGATCGCCATCAGTGTGGCGTTTGCTGGTATGCAGTGAGTTTCTTGTTTGCGCCATTTTAGGTTCCATTCTAAATGACTCGTTATATATCGACCGCCACGCCCTAGTTCGTGAGGCGATCATTAAATCTAGATACGCCATTAAGAGCTGTTGGATATTTCCTATTCGGATGGGATTTTGGCTATATTTCTGGAAGTGACAAATTCTCAGGATTAATGCGGAGCGGTCGCATTTTAAGAACCACTTCGTCCATCGAGGCGAGGCGGTAATCTGCCGCCCGATATATCGCGTCGATGGCTGCAAGCGGCTCGGTGGCACTTTCGCGCGGCCGCACGGCGGCCCGTTTGCCCGCTGAGAAAGCGCACTAAAGCGGCCGGCTGGAGGCATCAGAACCGCTAACTTCTAGCAGCATTCCACAAGGCCTAACGGGCGCATCTCTGCGATCTCTGATTGAGTAATTGGGCACAACGAAACAGGACCTGCCGCAACTCGCGACGGCTCACTGGAGATGTCTGATGAATACGCACACGAGCATCTACTCAAAGGCCACCAGTCAAAGAGAGTATTCAGTTGAAGCGATGACGCTCCTCGATGATGTCCGCAGAGCGATAGGGCGAAATAGGGAGGCCGGACGCGTTGCTGCCTTGCGTTTGGTCACGCTCTTTACTCTACCAACGACGGCAGAATCGGCGCTCGTTCGCGGCGGCTTGGCGCCTTGGCAGATGCGCAAGCTCGATCACTACCTCAGAGAGCATCTGGAGCGGCCTCTTCGCCTGGAGAAGCTCGCCGAGCAGGTCCGACTAAGCGTCAGTCACTTCTGTCACACCTTCAGAGAAAGCTTTGGGACGAGTCCGCACGTCCACATTACGCGCCTGAGGCTGGAATTGGCTCAGCGGCTAATGCTGTCCACAGATGACCCGCTAAGTCAGATCGCGCTCGAGTGCGGCCTATCAGATCAAGCGCACCTTTCGAAACTCTTCCGGCGCGAATTAGGCGACACCCCAGGCGCGTGGCGTCGGCGAAACCTCACCGATGGTCAGGCCGAAACGAGCCGCCCTCATCCAATCGGAAGCCAATCCGCCGGTGCAGCATGAACGGGGCACCATCGGAACCTCTTGGTCCTGCACTGCGTGCGGCCAAAATCGGTGTCAGGAGACACGAGACAACGGACGATCGGCACAACAGCATTTTGGAGGCTCGTTGGCTTCTTGCTGTACCCCTTTCGCTTTTGCTTGCGGTGCTTTTGGCTGGCTTCGTGCTCACCTGATCGTCCGGTCAGCGTAAAAGGCGATTGGCAGGAGCCCGACGACCGAGCGGCGTTGGGGCGAAGCTCAATAAAAGCCAGCCAGCCTTAATCGCTGTCAACTTGCGGAAGTCTTGGATTTTGCTGGTTCGCTGCGCGGGCGTGAAACGTCCCGTTCTTTACAAAGGAGAATGGACATGGCTGACGCGAGCTATTCCCCGACCACAAACCCGATGCTCACCGGGATCAAGGGGCTTTGTCCCCGCTGCCAAAAAGGCTCTTTGTTCGCCGGGTATCTGAAGCTGGCGCCTCGCTGTGAGGTTTGCGGTTTGGACTACTCGTTTGCAGACCCGGCTGACGGCCCAGCGTTCTTTGCCATGACAATCGCGGCGGTTCCGGCGCTGGCATTTGGTATCTGGTTTCAGACCAGCTTCGGGCTGCCGCTGTGGGTTCACGGCCTCACAACATTGCCGCTGACGATTTTCTGCTGCATGGCACTGCTTCGCCCGCTTAAGGGGTGGCTCGTGTGTTCGCAGTACTTCCACAAGGCGCACGAGGGCTTGATAGATGTGGAATGGCACGCCGATGCTGCGCGCAGAGCGGCGAAAGCAGAGGACGCATAAATTCGCAACCGGATACGGCACGGCAATTTGTGGTGCCGAAGCACCTAGTCGCGTGCGACGGCCGTCGTGACTAACAACGCTTTATCGCGTCATCAGCATTGACAGGATTCCCTCACGCCTGGACAGCCGCGCTCCGCATAATTGGCGAGGAGGGTCCGATGATGATCGGCCCGCTGGTGGCGCTTTCCAAGAGCCCAACACGGCGCAGGATCAGCGCCCGCATGATGCGCTCGCCGAGGTTAGCTTCCTGAACCATCAGGTCACGCACCCTCCGGAGGGAATGACGAACGCCTCGACCGGCTCGGCGACCTCGGCATTGACCAGCGACGGGCGAGCCGAAAGCTGCGCCAGTTCGCCAACGAAGCTGCCCGGGCCATGGCTGACAATCGTCTCGCGCCGCCCAAGGCCATCCTGGTGATGTCCACTTTGCCCGACAACACCACAATCAGGCCGGGCGCCACATCGCCGGCCTTGATGATGTGCTCGCCGGCGGCAAAGCCGCTGGCTCCGCCGAAGCGGCGCATGCGTCGATATCCGCTTCCACCAGCGTGGGGAACGCTTGGGGCGGAAGATCGGCACCTCGCCGGCGGCTAGAACTAGGCCGAGGATCGGCGCTTCCGACGTCTGGTATTTGTTCTGCATCCGTCCACTCCTCAATGGGTTCGCTACGATGACGGCCCGCAATTCTTGGCACTGCCCTCCAGGTGACTCGCGAAAGCCGCCGCAATCTCGTTTTCGGTAAAGCGGGGCGTTATGTGTTGCGGGCAGTTCCAGTCGAAGGCCTCGATCGTGATGAGCATCACGCGTTCGACCACTGAAGCATAGTCCGCGAGTGTCAGCCTTGCCGTGACCGCCGCATCATCTCGGGTACCGATGACATGCATTCGACCGAATATCTTGAGACGGCGCCTGTTCGGATAGTCCATCAGCAGCAGCGAAATACGGTCGTCCGTGGCGACGTTGCCGGTAGTAATGTACTGCCGGTTGCCCCGAAAATCCGCAAAGCCCAGAGTCTGTTCATCAAGAACCTTCAGGAATCCAGCCGGCCCACCACGGAACTGCACGTAGGGCCATCCGATCTCGGAGACCGAAGCGATGTAGAAGCTGTCGCGCTCGGCGACAAACTTGATCTCATCTGGCCCAAGCTGGCCGTTAATATCGGAGCCGGCTTCACGGCGGGCATATGCGCTGCGGCTGCCCATCGTTTGCTGCACGGACTTCACTGCGTCAGTGAACGCAATTTCGGCAAATTTGTGGGCCATTCATTGCTCCCTGCGAGCCGCTAGGACGGTTGGCTAGATGGCACGAGAACCGGACGATCTGGCAGATCCGTGGGTCCAACTTTGAGATCTTCCTTGCTTCCCGGAAGAGCGAAAGGGTGGTGGCGTCGTCACGCACTGGTTGCCGACCGGGAGGGAAAGGTCGGCCCGTTGCCGAGTCCGGTCTTCTGGCCGATGGCGGCTCGCGCCTTCGAAGCCATGTTCGCGGAGGATCTCGGCAAGGACCGGAATGACGTCCGAACGTTCCCCGATGATTACAATCCTAAATCCGACAGGCCCGGATGATCGGCCGGACGTGGTCCGGAGCGGTCCCAGAAGAATTTGCGTTCTGATTCCTGAATTGGCAAATCATTGATGCAGGCAAAGCGCTTTTGCATCAGGCCGTTTTCATCGAATTCCCAATTCTCATTGCCATAGGCGCGGAACCAGTTGCCGGAATCGTCGTGATATTCATAAGCGAAGCGAACGGCGATGCGGTTGTCCGTGAAGGCCCAAAGTTCCTTGATCAGCCGATAATCCAGTTCACGCACCCACTTGCCGGTCAGGAAGGCGACGATAGCCTTGCGTCCCTGCACAAAAGTCGAGCGATTGCGCCAATAGCTGTCAACAGTATAGGCGAGCGACACGCGTTCGGGATTGCAGCTGTTCCAGCCATCCTCTGCACCGCGAACCTTCTGGATGGCGGATTCGCGGGTGAATGGCGGCAGCGGCAGGCGTTGTTCAGGCATGATCTTTCTCCTTTCAGTCAGTGTTCCCGATTGGTAAGCGGTTGGGTCACGGTCCCAACGACGTAACCTGAAACCTAGATCTGCGCGGAGCCGCCATCCACAAACAGCTCGCTTCCCGTGACGAAGCTGCTGTCGCTGGAAGCAAGGAAGAGGGCTGCGCTTGCGGTTTCGTCGGGCTCAGCGAGACGCCCTAACGGCGTTCTTGTCGACACGAACCGGATCATCTCATTGTGTGCCTCCTCGGATGGCGCGAGCTCGTGCCAGCCGGCAGTAGAGGTGGCGCCGGGAACAAGTATATTGACGCGGATCCCTCGGCCGGCCAGATCAAGTATCCAACTGCGCGCGAAGTTGCGAATTGCTGCCTTGCTGGCGCCGTAGACGCTGAACCCAGGCGTGCCAGTGGTCGCAGCGGTCGATCCGGTAAGGATGATCGAGCTATCGTCACGGAGAAGCGGCAGCGCCTTCTGGACTGTGAAGAGCGTGCCTTTTACGTTGACTCCAAAGGTTCTGTCGAAATGCTCTTCCGTAATAACGCCGAGAGCGGAAAATTCGCCGCCACCTGCGTTGGCGAATAGAATGTCGATGGCGCCGGCTTCATCCTTCACGATCTCAAAAAGGCGGTCGAGATCGGCTAGGTTCGCTATGTCACCCTGAATGCCTCGCGAACCATTGCCAACTTCGTCGACGGCCGCATCGAGTTCCCTTTTTCGGCGGCCGGTCATGAATACACGGGCGCCTTCCGCCGCAAACCGTTTTGCCGCGGCCAAACCGATGCCGCTCGTTGCGCCGGTGATCACTGCAACTTTTCCGTTGAGCTTGCCCATCACGAAATCTCCTGATCCAAGTTGGCCGCGGCAGCGATAAAGAGAGACGGTATGGTCCGAGCTTGCGGCTGGCGCGCGAACCTCATCGACGGCGCTCAGGTTTCAACTGAGCAGATCCATCGAATTGCGCCTTGGCGTTCACACCCCCTCGTAGACCAACCGGGTGAAAAAACCGGGGTCGATCACGAAGTTGCCCCACTTGCCGTCGAATGCAGCGGTAGGTTTAGCCGCCACGGTTTCGTCGCGCGTTCGTCCTTGCCGCTTCAGCTTCGCGACATTCTCCCGGATCGCGACCAGCATGTCGCGAAAGTCCTGGAGCTCCGCTCGGTTGCTGACCGGATGGCCGTGACCCGGAATGATGATCGTCTTGCCGGCTGTCGCGGCGAGATTAGCGTCGGACGCAGCAATCATTCCGTCGATGCTGCCGCCCGTCGAATAGTCGATGAAAGGATAAATGCCGTTCCAATAGGTATCACCGACATGGACGATGTCTGCTTCGCCAAACCTGACGGAGATGTCGCTGTCGGTGTGCGCCGGGCCGCAACGTTTCAGTGCGATGGACGCCCGATTGAGCTGCAGATCGCGCCTGTCGGCGAACACTTCGCTTGGTAGTCCATCCGGGAGCAATGGCAGGAAGTTATAGTCCCATTCCTCGACGCGCTGGGTCTGTGAGAGATATTTGCGGGTGTTTTGGTGAGCGATGATCTTCGCTCCGGCCGAGCCCAGCCATGCATTGCCGTCGGTGTGATCGAAATGCCAGTGCGTGTTGATCAAATGTGTGATCGGCTCGGGGCCGAGATTGGCGAGCGCCCTCGTCATTTGAGGGCGGGAAACCCCGATGCCGGCATCGACAAGCACCTTGCCGTCGGGTCCAGTGAGGACCGCGACGTTGCCGCCGGAACCCTCAAGCACACTGACGTTGCCGCGCAATTTGTGGGTGCCTATGGGCGATACGGCGGCACCGTCCTTGATCAGGCTGACGATGCCGCGTGCCTCGGCAAATGCTTCGCGAGGTGTAAGCCAGCCGCCGGGAACAGCGCCGGCGGAAGCGGCCAGGCAGCACAGGCAAAAGCCGCGACGCGAAAGTAAATTCTGGCGGGCGTACATGATTGTTCATCCTTGATGTGCGTCATGTCGTGTTTGTGCGTTTTCGCGGCCATCCGCTGGCGGCCGTAACGCCGCCAGCGCTCAGATCGCGGCTGACGCCGGCTCAGTTAGTAGCCACCTTGCGCTCCAGGAAGTCCCGGATAAGCGGAACCATCTCGTCCAGCTTGTCTTCGAGCGCGAAATGCCCGGTATCCAGCAAATGAAGCTCGGCTCCTGGCAAATCACGAAGATATGGGCCGGCGCCATCGGCGGGGAAGATTTTGTCGTTCTTGCCCCAGACGATCAGCATCGGCGGCTTGCGCTCGCGGAAAAATGCCTGGAATTTGGGGTAGAGTGGAACGTTGCTGCCATAGTCGTGGAAGAGATCGAGCTGAATGTCCTTGTTGCCGGGACGGTCGAGCAGCACCTGGTCATGTCCCCAATTGTCCGGGTCGATCCGGGAAACGTCGGCTACGCCGTCCGTGTATTGGAATTTCGTGACGGCAGGCGTGACAAGGAAACTCAGCGCCTTCCGATGCGCGGCCGAACCGTCTGCCCAATAGGCCTTGATCGGATCCCAGAATTCCTTCAGGCCCTCCTCGTAAGCGTTGCCGTTTTGCACGATCAAGGCGGTTACCCGTTCCGGATGTTTGAGCGCGAGCCGGTATCCGACCGGAGCGCCGTAGTCCATGACGTACATCGCGTAGTTGTTCGCGCCGAGTCGCCCGAGCAAGCCATCCACCAGATCGGCGTAGTGAGCGAAGGTGTACGCGAATTTGGTGTGATCAGGTGCCGCGCTCTCGCCAAATCCCGGGTAGTCGGGCGCGATCACGTGATAGCGGTCGGCAAGCGCCGGGATCAGATTGCGGAACATGTGTGAAGAGGTCGGGAAGCCGTGAAGCAGAAGCACAACCGGCGCGTTCGCCGGCCCTGCCTCACGATAGAAAACGTCGACGCCACCGATCTTGACCGTATGGTAGTGGGTGGTCGAGTCCACGGTCTCAGCGGCGGCACTTGCAGGGGCATTGACCATCATCGGCAGTGGGGTCGAAGAAAGCAGTGCAGCAGCAAACACCAGCGCGTTGCGACGGGTATTGAAAGTGAACATTTGATCTCCTTTGTCCGGCGGCTGCCGGGATTGTTGAGGAAAGGCGCTACGCGGGCACGCGGTTGCCCGCCTAGCGCAGTCAACGGCCTGTGGGGGAGGAGGTGGGGAGTCAGGCCGTTTGGCGTATGAAGGCGAGGAGCTCCGCGTTCACCTCGTCTTTGTGTGTCGTGCATAAACCGTGCGGTGCACCTTTGATCACCTTCAGTTTCGCGTTCTTCACAAGCTTCGCCGACAGCAGCGCCGAATCGGCGATCGGGACGATCTGATCGTCGTCGCCGTGCAGCACGAGCGTCGGCACGTCGATCTTCTTCAAATCCTCGGTGAGGTCGGTTTCGGAGAAGGCCTTGATGCAGAAGTAAGACGCCGGGAAGCCGGCCATCATGCTCTGGAGCCAGAACGACTCGCGAACTCCTTCCGATATTTTCGCGCCAGGGCGGTTGTAGCCATAGAAGGGGAGACTGAGATCCTTCCAGAATTGCGAGCGATCTGCCAGAACGGCTGCGCGCAACTGATTGAATGCTTCGATCGGTGTGCCGCCCGGGTTCTTCTCCGACCTGAGCATGACTGGCGGGATGGCACCAATCAGCACGGCCTTGGCCACTCGTCCCGTGCCGTGCCGACCGATATAGCGGGTGACTTCACCGCCGCCGGTGGAATGGCCGACATGGATTGCATCCTTCAGATCAAGCGCGGCGGCGAGTTCGGCGAGATCGTCGGCATAGGTGTCGAGGTCATTGCCGTTCCAGGGCTGGCTGGAGCGGCCATGTCCCCGGCGATCATGTGCAATGCAGCGATAGCCATTGGAGGCCAGAAAGAACATCTGGTCCTCGAAGGCATCGGAGGAAAGCGGCCAGCCGTGGCTGAAGACGACAGGCTGTCCCGAGCCCCAGTCCTTGTAGTAAATCTCGGTGCCGTCATTGGTTCTGATCATGCTCATAGTCTGTCCTTTCTGATTGAAACCGACGGCGGTGACAGTCGGCTCGGTGGCGGCGGCGAACGCCGGAAGCGCTAATTTTGTCGGTGTGAGTTGGCTCGCGTCGCCGATCACGATGCTCTCGTGAAGGCCTCGAAACTCGAACCCGGTTTGCTTGGGCTGTTCACTCCCTTCGTCGCTTTCTTCCGTCTTGCTATGCCTCCAACTTACGTCAGGGAACCGCATAGATCGAAGGAGATCGCGAGAGATTGCGTGAGGACTTGTTAGGCGGCCGCCGGCAGCTCGCTTGGGCAAAAAATGCTTTCTTCTAATGAAAGGTAGTTTGGTTTTTGGCTACCAGCCGCCTTGCGGAACGACTACGGTTGTAAGGTTAACTGCCGCGAAGCGGGGGCCGCCTGTGATGGACATTTCCGGATATGTGCTGGAAAGGTTGCGCGAAGACGGCGAGACCGCTCTCTATCGCGGACGAGCGTCTGGCAAAACGATCCTTGTTCTGTCGTCAATCTCCCTCCAACCGCAAAGGTCGACTCTCGAACGGCTCGAGCGAGAGCTTGCGTTGTCGGACCAGCTTGACCCCGCCTGGGCGGTCCGGCCGGTGGCGCTTGCACGCCATGAAGGCCGTATGGCGCTCGTGCTTGAAGACCCGGACGGCCGTCCACTTGACGGGCAACTCGGCGCGCCTCTGCCACGAGGAGATTTCCTGAACTTGGCCATTGGGCTTGTCGCAGCGCTTCGGCAGGTCCATGCCTGCGGCCTGATCCACAAGGATATCAAGCCGGCGAACGTACTCGTCGACGATAACTGGCATGTTCGGCTCATGGGCTTTGGCCTAGCGACCCAACTGCCCCGCGAACGCCAGCCTCCAGCGCCGCCGGAACTGATGGCAGGATCGCTTCCTTACATGTCTCCCGAGCAGACAGGCCGTATGAACCGCTCAATCGATTCGCGCAGTGACCTCTATTCCCTCGGCGTCACCCTTTACGAGATGTTGACCGGAGAGCTGCCGTTCACCGCCTCTGAACCCATAGAATGGATCCATTGCCATATCGCGCGCCAGCCAATCCCGCCGCGTGAACGTGTGCCCACTGTCCCCCAAACCCTCGAGGCGATTTTGGTCAAACTCTTGGCCAAGACAGCGGAAGATCGATACCAGACCATCATCGCGGTCGAATCCGACCTGCGGCGTTGTTTCGATTCATGGACGACATATGGACGCGTCGACGCATTCGTGATTGCAGCGAGTGATCGCCCAGACCGGCTTCGGATCCCGGAGAGCCTGTACGGACGCTCCAGTCAGCTCGACAGCCTCCTGAAGGCCTTCGGTCGCGTCGCCAGACTGGGAGAGACGGAGGTCGTTCTAGTGTCGGGTCCCGCGGGAGTCGGCAAGTCGTCGCTGGTGGGGGAACTGCGCAAGGCGCTGGTTTCAAAGCCAGGCCTGTTCGCGGCCGGCAAGTTCGATCAGTACAAGCGCGACATTCCATACGCGACCATTGCCCAGGCTTTCCAAGGCATCGTCCGCCAGATCCTGAGCCTCGAAGAAACGGACCTTGATCGGCGGCGGCGAGAACTACTCGAGGCGCTGGGGCCGAACGGCCAACTGATGATCAACCTGATCCCGGAGCTCGCCGTCATCATTGGCGAGCAACCGCCGGCGCCCGATCTCCCGCCTCAGGACGCGCAGAATCGCTTTCACCTGGTTTTTCAGCGGTTCCTTGGGGTCTTTGCCCGGCCGGACCACCCGCTGGCGTTGTTCATCGACGATGTGCAGTGGCTGGATGCGGCCACGATCGAGCTCATTCGGCGTCTTGCTGCGGAGTCGGACGTTCGACATCTCCTGTTGATCTGTGCGTATCGGGACAATGAGATCGGACCGACTCATTCCCTCGCTCCGACCCTGGAGATGATGCGGAACGCCAATCGCAGGCTTGAAGAGGTGCGTCTTGGATCTCTAGGGCGCAACGAAGTATCGCTTCTGTTGGCGGACGCTCTACAGTCAGATGCCAATTTCGTTCGGCCTTTAGCCGAGCTTGTGTATGACAAGACCGAGGGTAACCCATTTTTCGCTGGGCAGTTCCTGGCAGCGCTTGGAGACGAAGAACTGCTCGCTTTCGACCGGGACGCGGGCACATGGCGGTGGGATGTGGCCCGTATTGGCGCCAAGGGGATCACCGACAACCTCGCCGAGCTTATGGCCGGAAGACTTGCACGCCTGTCCGGCGCGGCATTGGAGGCGGTGAAGCTTCTGGCCTGCCTGGGAAATGGTGCGCGGCTGATGACGCTGAGCATCGTCGTCGGGCGGTCCGAGCAGGCAACGGATGACGCGCTTTGGGAAGCCATTCTCGCGGGCCTTGTCCTGATTGTGGACGGCGGCTTCGCATTCACCCATGACCGTGTGCAGGAAGCGGCTTATGCACTCGTCGCGGAAGGCGAGCGTGCCATGGTGCATCTTCGGATTGGCCGACTGCTTGCAGCGCGGGCCACGACAGAGGAACTCGAGGAGAGCATCTTCGAAGTCGTGAACCAGTTCGCTCGCGGCGCGGCGCTAATTGCCACGCCGGAGGAGCGCGAGCAAGTCGCCGGGCTTGACCTCATAGCGGGCAAGCGGGCCAAGGCGGCAACCGCCTATGCCTCGGCCCTGCAGTATTTTACCGCCGGCCGCGCTTTGCTGGCGAACAACGAATGGGAACGGTGCTACCGACTCACGTTCGACCTTGAGCTGAACTGGGCTGAGTGCGAATATCTATCCGGAGAGTTGGCGTCAGCGGAAGCACGTCTCTCGGCGCTGTCAATGCGCCCGCAGACCACCGTTGACGCTGCTGCCGTGACCTGTGTTCGCCTCAATCTCTACACGACCTTGGACCGCAGCGACAGCGCTGTCGAGGTTGGCCTGGACTATCTCCGGCGAGTTGACCTCCAGTGGTCGCGGCATGCGACGGAGGAGGACATTCGCCAGGAATATGGTCGGTTATGGCGGCCGATCGAGGCTGGCTCGATCGAGGCCCTGGTCGATCTGCCACTCATGACCGACCCCGACCGGCGGGCGACCATGAACGTGCTCACCGCGCTCCTATCGCCGGCCCAGTTCACCGACTTGAACCTGTTCCGTCTCGTCATTGTACGGATGGCAGCGCTCAGCCTCCAGTTCGGCAACACCGATGGATCATGCCTCGCTTATGCGCTGCTTGGCAGCGTCCTCGGCATCTACTTGGGCAACCCCCGGGCCGGTAGTCGCTTCGGCAGGCTTGCCTTGGATCTGGTCGAGAAGCGAGGTCTCGACCGTCTCAGCGGCAGCGTCTATTCGGTGTTCACGCTCCACCTTGCCCATTGGACGCAGCATTTGGCGACCTGCCGAGTCTTCCTGCGACGCGCCTTTGAGGCGGCGCGGGACGCGGGTGACCTTACCTTTGCCGCCTTTTCCCGCGTCGACCTGGTCACCATCCTTCTCGCCTCCGGCGAGCCGCTCGGCGAAGTGGAACGAGAGGCGGAGAGTGCGCTCGAATTCGTGCGGCGCGCGCGCTTCGGTCTCATCAGCGATGTCATCGTCGCGCAACTCAGGCTTATCCGGACCCTCCGCGGGCAAACGCCGGATTTCAACTCTTTCAATGACGCAGAGTTCGATGAACTCCGGTTCGAGCAACATCTGGAGGACAACCCGCGACTGGCGATCGCCGCCTCCCGCTATTGGATTCGCAAGCTGCAAGCCCGCGTCTATGCCGGCGATTACGCATCTGCCGTCGCAGCAGCATCGAAGGTCGCGTCTTTGCTTTGGACGCTGCCGACTCAAATCGAGCTGCCAGAATACCATTTCTATGCGGGACTCGCTCGGGCGGGGCGCTACGACTCCGCGTCGGCGGAGGAGAGATCCAGCCAATTGGAGGAGCTTGCAGCCCATCACCAGCAAATCACGGCCTGGGCGGAGAGCGGCCCCGAAAACTTCACGCACCGCGCGGCCCTCATCGGGGCCGAGCTGGCCCGTCTTGAACGACGGGACTTGGACGCCATGCGGCTTTACGAGGACGCTGTGGGGTCGGCGCGCGAGCAGGATTTCGTCCATAACGAGGGCATTGCCAACGAGCTTGCCGCGCGGTTCTACGCAGAGCGCGGCTTCGAGACGATCGCCGACGCTTATCTACGCAATGCGCGGTCCTGCTACCTTCGTTGGGGTGCCGACGCCAAGGTAAGCCAACTCGATCGGCTGTATCCCCAACTGGGCGGCGAACTATCGCCGCGCGTAGGAACAGCCGCGAGCGGGATCGAGCTGAAGCACCTGGATCTGGCTGCTGTGATCGAGGTGTCGCAGGCAGTGTCCGGCGAGATTATTCTTGAGCGGTTGATCGAGCGATTGATGACAGCGGTGGTTGAGCACGCCGGCGCGGTCCGTGGGCTCCTGCTCCTGCCGCTGGAAGGGGAGATGCGCATCGTCGCGGAGGCCATCACCAGCGCCGAAGGCGTAGTCGTGCATCCGCGGCGTCAATCCAAACCGGCAAGCGAGCTGCCTGAGTCCATCTTAAACTTTGTCACGCGCACGCATGATGTCATCATCCTGGATGACGCTTTGACTGCCAATCCGCATTCGGCCGACCCCTATCTGCTCCGCGCGTGTCCACGGTCTGTCTTATGTCTCCCGCTGGTCAAGCAGAAACTGCTTGTCGGTGTCCTCTATCTGGAGAACAACCTATCGTCCCATCTGTTCACACCGAACAAGCTGTCGCTATTGCGGGTTCTTGCCTCCCAGGCGGCCATATCGATCGAAAACGCGCAGTTATTCCTGGATGTCAAGACAGCGCAGGAATACGCGCGAGGGGCGGAAGTCGAGTTGCGCCAGTCATTCGACATGATCCCCGCGCTGGCCTGGAGCGCACTACCCGACGGCTCGATCGAGTTTGCAAACAAGCGGTGGCACGATTTTACCGGGATCCCGCCACAAGCAATGACGGGCGATGTATGGATCTCCACCTTCCACGCTGCCGATGTCCACAAGGTAGTAAAGAAATGGACGGACGTTCTGGCGACTGGCGTTGGAGGAGAAATCGAAGCGCGCATGGTACGGTTCGACGGCGCGACCCGCAGGTTTCTGGTGCGGGCCTCGCCTATGCGGGATGAAAGCGGCGCAATCGTAAAGTGGTATGGCACGAACACAGACATCGAAGACATCAAGCGGGCCGAAGAGCTGATTTCCGCAGAGAAGCGGCTCCTTGAAATGATCGCTGACGGCTGCGATCTGATGCCAATTCTGGACTCCTTGGTTCAAGCTATCGAAGATATGACCGGCGGATCTCCGGCAAGCTTGTTGGTCCTGGATGCAGCGGCCAACACACTTCGACATTGTATCGCTCCAAGCCTTCCGGCGAGCTTCACGAAGGCTATCGACGGCGGGCTGATTGGACCTGCAGCCGGATCGTGCGGCACGGCAGCCTATCGCGCGGAGAGGGTCTTCGTCTCAGATATCAAAACCGATCCGCTCTGGATTGATTATCGCAACTTGGCCCTGGATCATGAACTGAGAGCCTGCTGGTCAACGCCCATACTCTCAGACACCGGCGGCGTTTTCGGTACCTTAGCGCTCTATGCTCGTGAAGCGCGTGAGATCACAGCATGGGAGGAAAGGATCTTGGAACAGTTTACCCATCTCGCCAGCGTCATCGTACACCGGAAGAACGCCGAAGACGCTCTAAGCAAGAGCGAGTCGATGCTGGCAGAGGGCCAAAGGATCAGTCATACCGGGAGCTGGAGCTGGAGTGCCGGGACAGACCGTATATCGTGGTCTGAGGAGTGCGCACGGATCTTCGGGTTCGACGTAAGCGAAAGCGACGTCACCTATCAGGCGCTATTGGCGCGTGTGCATCCGCAGGACCGGGACCACGTCGAAGCCGTGCATGCAACCGCAATGGCAGGCGGAGGAGAATTCGAATTCGAGCACCGCATCGTACTGCCCGACGGATCGGTCAAGTTGGTTCAGAGCCGCGGGCGATTGGCGTTGAATGAAAGCGAGGCTCCAAGTTACGTGGGGACGATTTTCGACATAACCGAACAACGAACCAAAGAGGAGGACGCGCATCGGTTCGAGATTACGCTTCGAGAAGCCCAGGCAGGCCTTGCCCGCGCGGGCAGATTGACCGCCATGGGTGAACTGACAGTTTCGATCGCCCATGAAGTCAACCAGCCGCTGATGGCAATCGTGACAAATGCCGCAACTTGCGTGCAGTGGCTTACAGACGAACATCTCAATATCTCGAAGGCACGGCAAGCCGCAGAGCGCATTGTGAGGGACGGCCACCGCGCCGGTGATATCATCGCCAGCATTCGGGCTTTGGCCAAGAAGTCTCCACCGCAGATGAGCGAACTGAATCTCAATCAAGTGATCCTCGAGGTGCTGCTGCTGACGCGTGGCGAACTGCGCCGACATGAGATAGTCGCGGAGACAGACCTCACGATGGACGCCGACATCCTTGGGGACCGTATCCAGATGCAGCAGGTCCTCTTGAATCTGATCATGAACGGTATTGAGGCGATCTCTGCGAGCCAGCATCAGCCTCGACGTCTGCATATAGACACTCAACCGGGTGACTCTGGCTACATCTTGGTGACTGTTTCCGACACAGGAGTCGGGTTGGATCCGGACAACAGCGCGCAACTCTTCGAAGCCTTTTTCACTACGAAGCGCGAAGGAATCGGCATGGGATTGTCGATTTGTCGCTCCATAGTCGAAGCGCATGGCGGTCGCATATGGGCCGAGCCGAGAGTGCCCTTGGGAAGTGCCTTTTGCTTTACCTTGCCCATTTTCGTCGATGACAAAGCCCATACCTCCTCGCATTGACGATACAAGGCCGACAGTCTCCGCCGATCGGATCTGCACTTTACGCGGCGAGCGGCTGGCCGCGATCGCACTCGCGACGGTCGGCCTGCCGCTTGCGACGCTGCTTGCCATCCTGCCTATGCGTGGCACCAGTCTTGCCGCGAGCGCCGCGCGACAGTCATGGACGAGCGTGGCGCAAGCGGTCTGGTCCCTTCACCGCTTATGCCGCTTCGCTGATCGCGGCAAGGCTGTGCTTCGGCCACCTGCCTGACAGCTTAGGGAGCGCGGGCTTCGTGGCGGTCGAGGCGGCAGGGCTGATGCTGATCTGGCTTGCGCCCGGGCCCATTCTAGCCGCCATCGGAGCGGGCCTGACTGGCCTCGGCTACTCGCTGCTCTATCCCGGTCTTGGCGCGCGGCACCTGCGCCAGCCTGCCGCCCTCGCCGATGCTGACGAAATAGATGCTGGTCCACCTTTCCTTCCCGTCAGGCTCCGGCTCCACCACAGATTGGCAGGATCTGCTTGGCAGCGATGTTTACTGCATACGCTTCTACTGATCGCCTCAGTTGCGCGGGGTCGGTCGGCGCCGGCGCGGCGGGCACCCGCGTCGCCGAGGGCCCGTCGCCTTCGTCGGCACCCTTGTGGTCACCAGACGTGCCGCCCCTGCCGGAACTGTTCCATACCTATGGAACGCCGCCCCTGCCCTTCCAGATGGGCGTGCCCTCGCAAGACGCCTTTCCGTTCAAGCTGTGGTCGCGCGTCTTCGCGCGAGCGGCGCGGCGGGCGGCGCTGGTCGCGCGTCTTCGCGCGAGCGGCGCGGCGGGCGGCGGCCGCGCCGGTCAGCTACCCCGATCCCCGGGGTGATCCGCAGCTGCGAAAGGAGATCGCGGCCTATGTCGGGATCGCGCGGGGTCTTCGGTGCAGTCCCGCCCAGGTGTTCATCACGGCAGGCTATGCCGGGGCGATCGGTCTGGCGGTGCGCGCTCTGCAGGTCGAGGGATCGCGAGCCTTGATCGAGGATCCGAGCTTCCCGATCACGCGCAAAGCGCTCGACCTGGCCGGCATCACCGTGACGGCCGTTCCGGTCGACGCCGAAGGCCTGGATGTGGCTTCCGGCATCCGGAGCGCTCAAAACGCAGCGCTGGCGATCGTCACGCCAAGGCAACATGCGCCGCTCGGGATGACGATGTCGCTGACCCCGCAGGCTTGCGCTGCTCGCTTGGGCTCGGCGGAGGGACGCCTGGTCATCGAGGACGATTATCTGAGCGAGCTGCAGCTGACCGGCCGGGCGGCTCCAGCGCTCGCTTCGCTCGATCACGGTGGGCGGGTCCTGCATATTGGCAACTTCAGCAAGACGATCAGCCCAGTTCTGCGCCTCGGGTTCGTCGTTGCGCCCATCGAACTGACTGGCCGGTTCGGTGACGTATGCGCCTGCCTGGCGCCGGCTCCAGCCCTAGCGCTCCAAGGCGCGGTGGCCGAGTTCCTGCGCGAGGGGCACTATATTCGGCATCTGCGGCGCATGAAGCGCCTCTACGCGTCTCGGCGGCAGGCCCTGGTCGATGGCCTCGCACAGGTTGGGTCGGAGTCGCTGAAAGTCGAGGCCACCGCTGGCTTGGCCGTTATTGTCTCGATAACCGCCTCTCTATCGGACGTGCAGATCGCCCGCCGCGCCCGCTCGTTCGGCTTGGCTCCGTCGCCTCTCTCTCAATGGTGCGTCCGATCACCCCCGTGGCAAGGGGCTCCTGCTCGGCGTGACCAACTTGGATGCGCGTACGCTCACACAGTAATTGCAGACAGCTCGCAGAAGCGGTGCAATAGCGCCACTTGCGCTCAGCGATCCTTGAAGGGCCCTATCCTGCAATGGACTGCTCCTGCCCTTTCGCTCGGGAACAGGGCGGTATCCGCAAGCCACACCATTGCGGTGATCCCGCCGGACCAGTCAGAAGGACCGTTTAAGGGTCAGCTTCAGACCTTGGTCCCGCCGGGCTGAACGTCCGCAATCTTTCTTCAGACGCCAAAAAGCCGCCCTTCCTCTGTCGTGACCCGTTTCAGACATTCGTGACCGGCGTCATAAGAAGCGCCCATTACCGACGGGACTCCACTGAGGGAAGCCGACCTTCCCCCAGCCTTTCGCCAGGCACGGACTCTTTGCCAACCGCACATTTAAAGCCTATGCTTCCCAGATCGGCCGCCAGCGCTTCGGACGCAGCCGACAGTAAGAGGTACGTGCTCTTGCCCATATGGGAGAGAGAGCCATGCCCCAATCCCTTCTTCGCAACCATGTATTGAAAACCCTCTCCTCGGAGGATTTCGCGCGATTGCAGCCATCAATGCATCACGTCGAACTGGGCATCAAAGCCCAGCTTGAGGTCTCATATCAGCCGATCGAGCGTGTGTATTTTCCAGAGAAGGGCATCGCGTCAGTGGTTGCCACCATGACCGGTGGACGGCAAAGCGAAGTCGGCATCGTCGGCCATGACGGCATGACAGGAGTTGCCGTTATTCTCGGCCAGGACAAGTCGCCCAATGAAACCTATATCCAAGTCGCAGGTAATGGCTGGATCCTCCCGGTTGAAGCTCTTCGCTTTGCGATTGCAGAGAGCCAATCCCTTCGCGAGTCACTGCTTCGCTATGCCCACGCGTTCTTCATCCAGTCGTCCCGGACGGCACTCGTCAACGGCCACTCCAAAATCGAGGAGCGGCTGGCCCGCTGGTTGCGTAAGCGCGAATTTCCCCGCACCTTTTGCTGTTGAGTGCTCTGATGCATGAGGTGTCCACCAAAATAGGTGGACACCTTGTGATGGAAGAAGATGAGCAGAAACTGCGGGTGAGGCTTGTCGGTCGGGACGGGCGACGCCGATACGACCCGGCATCGAAGGACCGTCTTGTCTCGGCCTGTCTTGAGCCTGGCGTGTCGGTATCGAGGCTTGCGCTCGAACATGGGGTCAATGCGAACCTTCTTCGGAAGTGGATAAAGAAGCGGGCGGAGACCCAGTCCCTCCCACAGCCCCCACCATCGGCGTTCATCCCGGTTCAGATTGAAAGCACTTCCGATCGGGCCTTGCTGCGACAGAGCAGCATGGCTGCGGTGGATTTGCCGGGGACTTGCGATGGGGCACGTAGATCGGCATCGAAAAGGACAGCGCCTTTTTCCTCTCCAGCCAAGGTGAGCGCGTCGCTGCCGAACGGCGTGACGTTGACGCTGGAATGCGGTGATGTGGATGCGTTGACGGCGACCATCGGAGCACTGGGTCATGTTCAGACTGGGCGCTGACCTGAAAGTCTACCTGCACCGCGAGCCGATCGACTTCCGGGCCGGCATCAACAGCCTTGCGGTTCTGGTCCAAGAGACG